>CAHJWV010000748.1 GCA_903643055.1 Burkholderiales bacterium
GGTCACAACATGGTTAACCAGGCACTTGTCAGCCTTGACGGCCGGCGAATTTTCTTCGTTGATGAAGTGCAGCGGCACCTTCTTCGTGATCTTCGTCGTGGCATCGATGCGTTGGAAATCGATGTGCAGAACGATTTGACGGAAAGGGTGCAACTGATAGTCGCGCAGCAGGACTTGCTGAGATTTGCCACCCAGTTCCATTTCGAGAATGGACGAGTGGAACGCCTCTTTCTTCAACGCGTGGAACAGCGCGTTGTGATCGAGTTCAATCATGGCAGGTGTGCCCGCACCGTAAACAATGCCAGGCACTTTGTTGGCCAGGCGCAGGCGGCGGCTCGCTCCGGTCCCCTGCAGCGTGCGCTCAAAAGCGACAAATTTCATAGGTTTCTCCAAAAATGGAAAGACGCCCGCGACCAAGCGTCTGAAACAGGTCTTGCAACCTGACGAACCAGCGTGTCGAAGCACGCCGGGCTTGCAGATCAGAAGTTGTTGTTCTGCTCCGCGAAGAGGGAGGTCACCGATTCACCGTCGGAAATGCGACGAATGGTTTCGGCAAACAGAAAGGCCACGGAGAGCTGACGAATCTTCGGGCAGCTCTTGCCTTCATCACTCAGCGGAATGGTGTTGGTGATGACCACTTCATCCAACTGAGAGGCTTTGATGCGCTCGATCGCAGGGCCAGAAAAGACGGCGTGTGTGCAGTACGCATAAACGCTTTTTGCGCCGCGCTCTTTCAGAACTTCGGCAGCTTTCACCAGCGTGCCTGCGGTGTCGATCATGTCGTCCATGATCACGCAGTTGCGGCCGTCGATTTCGCCGATGACATGCATGACCTCAGAGACGTTCGCCTTGGGACGGCGCTTGTCGATGATCGCCAGGTCACATCCCAATTGCTTGGCCAAGGCCCGTGCACGCACGACGCCGCCGACATCGGGTGACACCACGACGAGGTCTTGATAACGCTTGCTTTGCAAGTCAGACAACAACACCGGTGACGCATAGATGTTGTCGACGGGGATGTTGAAGAAGCCTTGAATTTGATCTGCGTGGAGATCCATCGTCAGCAGGCGCTCGACACCGACGGCTTCCAGCATGTTCGCAACAACCTTGGCGCTGATCGGCACGCGAGTAGAGCGTGGCCGGCGGTCCTGGCGGGCATAGCCGTAGTAAGGAATGACAGCAGTCACGCGTCGTGCAGAAGCGCGCTTCAGTGCATCAACCATGATGCACAGCTCCATCAGGTTCTCGTTCGTCGGCGCACACGTCGGCTGGACGATGAAGATATCGCGTGCACGAACGTTTTGCTGAATTTCGACGGTGACTTCGCCGTCCGAGAATCGGCCAACTGCGGCTTTGCCCAGTTCGATACCGAGGTTGTTGGCCATTTCCTGCGCAAGCGCCGGATTGGCATTTCCGGTGAACAGCACGGTATTGAAAAGCACTTTCCCTCCGTCGAGGCTTTCACGGGGCGCATTCATCGCTCAGCGCACCCTTCCGTAATCAGCCCCGGTGTGCCCCTTGCGGGCACCGGGAAACAATGGACTTTGGCAGGGGAAGAAGGATTCGAACCTTCGCATGTCGGAATCAAAATCCGATGCCTTAACCAGCTTGGCGACTCCCCTACACCGGTTGGCTGCTTTCGCAACCCACCTCAAACTTTGCTTTAGCCTGCAGACCAATCCAACAAAGGATGGGCCTCCAGACTTCGACACGTCCGACCCACCCAATCAGAAGGAAGACCCTCCGACCAAGCTGCCGCAGCTTGCGCTGTGGCTTCGGGCGTCGTGCCGATCCTTGAGAACACCGCACTGCCTGAACCTGTCATCCGGCTATTGCCGAAACGAGACTCCAGCCAGCGCGCAGCTTTCGCTACATCGGGACACTCTTGCTCGGCGGCAAGCTGCAAATCATTGCAGCCGAATCCATCGATCAACGCTTGAGTGCCGTCGCTCCCTAGGAAGCCCGCAAGTATAGAGGGTTTGTGATTTCTCTCCAAGAGGGGGCTTGAAAAAAGTGAACGGGTCTCGATGCCGGCTTTGGGTTTGACGACGGCAAATGACTGTGGCAGTAAATTCAGGGGGGTCAATTTTTCACCAATGCCTTCGACCCATGCATTGCGGCCTCCGAGGAAGAACGGAACATCCGCGCCGAGTTTCAAGCCCAATGCAAGCAGGCGCTGCAAAGGCCAGTTGAGGTCCCACAGCTTGTTCAATGCAAGGAGGGTACTCGCTGCATCCGAGCTGCCGCCGCCCATGCCCGCACCCCACGGAACCTGCTTATCAATCGAGATGTCGACGCCCCATGGCGAGCCTGATTCCAGCTTTAGCAATCGAGCCGCTCGCAAACAAAGATCGTCGGTAGGCAAGGCGGCAGTGAGGTCATGCCGACTCAATTGGCCATCGGTTCGACGTTCCAAATGGAGGGTGTCGCACCAGTCAATTAACACGAACACCGACTGCAGCAAGTGATAGCCATCGTCGCGGCGACCGATGATGTGGAGAAATAGGTTCAGTTTGGCCGGCGCAGCCACGTCATAGAGAGCGGTCAGGGACATGTTCAGGGGCGATCAACGTGGGCACGGACAGTGACTTGCGGAGCTTGTTGGCGTTGCGCAGAAATCCAGCCTTCGTCAAAACGCGCGAGGCTGACGGACCAACCGAGTTGCTGGAAGCCTTTGTCTGCGAGCGATTCCGGGTCGTGGCTGGGAGCTCCGGGCCATGGGCGGCCGCGAAGCCAATCGAACAATGCGGCCACTGGCAGGCTTTGGCCCAGCATCTGTTGGGTCAACGTATCGAGATCGGGATAAGCAACTTCGCCGTCCGATGTGGTCAGCCAAGCTTGACGGTTAACCCACCGAGCCTGTGCCAACACGGTGCCAAGCGGCGACGACAGATTGAGCTGCCCAGCCTTCGGCGTGCCCTGCAATTCGAAGCTCCCGCTGACGTTGCGAGCTGGAACGTTGTCATGGGCGTCGACCTTGATGGACAAGCGCCCCGCAATCGAATCGGCGTCTTGCAGCGCGGGATTGCCCACTGAAGCACAGCCGCTCACGCTGATCGCAAGCAGCCATGTGGCAGCCGCTCGGATCACAGGTCCACTCGCAGGCGCGTGATGGTTTCCTTCAAGACATCGTTGGCGTTGTCTTTGACTCGCGCTTCGCGAAGAACGCGGCGAGCTTCGTCGCGCTGGCCACTGATCCACAGCAGCTCGCCGAGATGGGCGCCGATCTCAACGTCGGGCCTCGATTTGTAGGCTTGCTGCAACAGCTTCAGCGCCTCTTCTCGATTGCCCAGCCGATATTCCACCCAACCCAGGCTGTCGGTGATGAAGGGCTCACCAGGAGAAAGGTCGAGTGCTTTCTTGATCAGATCGCGCGCTTCGGGGAGGCGCAAATTGCGCTCAGCCAGCGAGTAACCCAAGGCGTTGTAGGCGTGATGGTGATCGGGCTTGATATCAATCACGCGCCGCAGCAGCCTCTCCATCTCGTCCATTCGGTTCAGCTTCTCGGCCATCATCGATTGCTCATAGAGCAGATCGGCGTCGTCAGGAAACTTCTGATTGGCCGTGGCCAACACTGCGTTCGCCTCGGCCCACAGTTTCTGGTCGCGCAGCAGCTGTGATTCGGCGATCAGCTTGGCGCGCGCATCCTCGGGTGATTTTTCTGGAGACTTGCGGATCAGCTCGCGCGCTTGCTTGATCTTGCCCTGGCGAGCCAGCAGCGACGCGCGACGCGACGGCACATCGAGGGCGTTTTGCGGGCTGCTGACCTTGTTCAGCCAGGCTTCGGCACCGCGATAGTCTTTTTGCTGTTCTGCGGCTTGAGACAGCAGCAGATAGGCCTGGGTCACGCCTTGGTCGGGGGGCGTGGCGGCGGCGGCATCTTCGTCGTCGCTGCTCACGACCACGGGTGCTTGCGTCGTGGCCAAGGCCGTATCGCCTGATTGGACTTTCTGCAAGTACTGCTTCAGTACGGTGGTCGCTTCTTGCGGGTGCTTCAGCTCCAAATGCAAGGCGCCCAAAGTCAGCCATGCCGTTGAGGTCGGGTTGTCATCGCGAATGACAGTTTCCAATTGCGGAACGGCATCCGCGTAGCGTTGAGACCCGCTCAGGACCCGCGCATACACCATACGGATCGAATTGCTTGATGGCTTGACTCGCAGATGATCCAGAACGATGGCTTCCGCGGCAGGCGCGCTGCCCATCAACTCAAGGGCGAGCAGGGCGGGGCTGTCGGCGGTCGAGTCCAGCGCGTGTGAACTTTTTGCAAGCTCCAAAGCCCGCGCACTGTCACCGGCAGCCAACCAGGCACGCCCGATTG
>CAHJWV010000749.1 GCA_903643055.1 Burkholderiales bacterium
GACCGCCAGGCCGGTCGGCTTGACCGCCTGCATGAAGACGCTGGGGTCGGCCACCCGAAAGCCATATGACACCGCAATGCGCTGCAGCTCGGCATGGCGCATCAGCAGGTCACCCAACGCGCGCGCACGGTCGCTCGCAGCCATGAACACCACCTTGTTGATGATCGTTGGCTGCGGGTAGAGCAGCACCATGTCGGGACCGACGCCCTTCTTGTCGATTGCATAGCTGACCAGCTGGTTCTCGTAGATGAAGGCCATCGGCGTCTTGCCGATGCCGATCGCCACGTAGTCATCAAAGTTGCCATTGACGTAGTTCTCCTGGTAGCCCTGCCGCTTGAACAACTCGGCCAGCCGGGTCGCCAGCGGCAGCGCGGTGGCGCGGTCGGTGACCACGTCGCCGTGCGTGGCATAACTGGTCAGCGCCAGGTACATCGCAGCCGAGTTGCTGCGCCGCACATCGGTGGTCGACACCAGCACGCTGCGCGACACGTCATAGGCCTGCGCGCCTTTCAGGTCTTTCCAGCGCTTCTTCGCCAGCATCGCGGCGGTGAGCTGCGCGATGTCGACGCCATAGAGGCGATCGCCCAAGGGCTTGGCCATGCCGTTGGCGACCAGGATGTTGGCGATCGGCGCCCAGCTGGCGATCACCATCGGCGTGTGAAATGGAGACGCCTGGGTCATGCCGACGCCGGCCTTGCGCGCGGCGTCGCCGATCTGGTTGGCGGCCACCACGCCCGAAGGAAACAGGAAGTCGGGCATCTGCCCCGCAATCACCCGGGCCGCCATCTCGCGGCTGCCGACGCGGGTGGCGCGCACCGGCAGGTGGTTGTCCGCAAGGATCTTGCGGACCCGCTCGTCCTTGAAGAAAGGCTCGACGTCGAGCGAGATCACGCCGGTCAGCTCGCCGGCCGCGGCCACTTGCTGCTCGGCCACCGCGGCCTTTTGGCCCTGCAGCGCGAAATACAAGGCCGCGCCGAATGCGGCCAGCAGCAACAAGGTCAGGATGACTTTGGGCGATTTGGACATGAACGATCTGCCTCCCCTGTCTGCTGTCGACCGTCAGCACAAGCACCTGCGGCGCAGCTTGCATTTGCCGCTCTCGCAGCCTGTTAGGTGAATCCGGATGCACTCACCCGGTCGGCAGCATACCTGTTACTTCGCCCCGCCCCCAGGGCGTTTCAGTTTGGTAAATCCAGGGCGTGGGCGACCAGCCCGTGACGGCGGAGGTAGAGTGTCGGCATACGGCAAGTCAACAGCCGCTTTCAAAGGGAAATTTCAGTGAAGTTCAAACTCCTCTTATCGCTCGTCGCGGCACTGTCCATGTCATCGATCGCCGGCTGCGGCGGTGGCTCCGAAGGGCAGATCCGGCTTGTCAACGTGGCCACCGATTACGCCGCACTGGACCTCTACAAATCGGACGACGATCTGCTGATCGGCAATGTCGCCAGCGACACCGCCAGCGGCTATCACAACCTCGAAAAAGACGGCTACACCTTCAAGCTCAAGCGCACCAGCACTGGCAGCACCTCGTTGAGCACCGACCAGTCGATCGGCAATGAGGATCACAAGACATTGCTGGCCTACACCACCGGCAAGGTCTTGAAGGCGCTTTACCTGTCAGATGATGAAGACGGGCCCTCGTCGTCCAATGACAACCGCTTCCGCGTCTTCAACACATCGAGCGAAACCGGCACGGTAGACATCTATCTGACCGAGGCCAACACCGATCTCGAAACCGTCGTGCCCGACGTGCAAGCCGGCCTGGAGTCGATGACCGCATTCAGCGACCTGCGCAGCGGAACCTACCGCCTGCGCGTCACCGCCCTCAACGACAAGACCGATGTGCGCCTGGACATCCCGAACTTCACGCTGAATCGAGACCAGGTCTCGACGCTGGTGCTCAGCACCTCGACCGGCGGCGTGCTGATCAACGGCATGCTGCTGAACCAGCAGAACAACGTCGTCTCCGCGAAAAACCCATCAGCCCGCGTGCGCCTGGTGGCGGATGCCGCCAACAAGGCCACCGTCTCGGCCACGGTGAACGGCGTGGTGCTGGGCACCGCCGTGCCATCGCCACAGGTCGGCGCCTACACCTTGGTTCCGGCCACCACCTGGGACTTGAACATCTCGATCAACGGCGGCGCCAGCAGCCTACCGACTTCGCTGACGCCAAGCGCCGCCGCACCCGGTGCCGACTACACCCTTCTCGTGATGGGCAGCGGCGTGGCCGGCGACGTGACGCTGATCACCGACGACAACCGCACGCCGACGATCGCCAATGGCGCCAAGATCCGCCTGCTCAATGGCGTGAACGGCCTGGGTGCTTTGACCCTGCGTCAAAACTCGCGCACCGTCGGCACCGCCAACGTGGCCACCGGTACCGCGTCGATTTACAGCAACCTCGCGGCCGCCGAGTACGACCTCGATGTGCTCTCGCCGACTTCGACCGCGATTTATTCCGAGCCGGACAAGGCGCTGCTGTCCGGTGGCACCTACACCGTGTTCATGCTCGGTGAGGCCAACGCACCAACGCACGTGCTGCAGCGCGATCAGTGAGCTGAAGCCCCGCCCTCGCGCATCGGCCCGCCGATGCGCCGCGCCGGCCCCGAGACCACGCTGTGTGGCTCGGGGCCGGCGCCATTTCCGGGGCGCCCGTCGCCTGGAGTGCCCACCTACAATTCGCCCCCTCCGCTGCCTCTGCACAACGCGCCGTTGACCGGGCGCCTCCACCATGACCGAACTCGCCAAATCGTTTGAACCTGCCGCCATCGAAGCGAAATGGGCTCCTGTGTGGGAGCAAAGCGGCGTCTACGACCCGACGCTGGATGCCAGCAAGCCGTCGTTCAGCATCCAGCTGCCGCCACCGAACGTGACCGGCACGCTGCACATGGGCCATGCGTTCAACCAGACGATCATGGACTCGCTGACGCGCTACCACCGCATGAAGGGCGACAACACGCTGTGGCTGCCGGGCACCGACCACGCCGGCATCGCAACGCAGATCGTCGTCGAGCGCCAGCTGCAGGAGAAGGGTCAGAGCCGCCATGACCTCGGCCGCAAGAACTTCGTCGCCAAGGTCTGGGAATGGAAGGAGCAAAGCGGCTCCACGATCACCGGCCAGATGCGCCGCATGGGCGACTCGGTCAGCTGGGCGCATGAGTACTTCACGATGGACGACAAGCTCTCGAAGGTCGTCACCGACACCTTTGTGAAGCTCTATGACGAAGGCCTGATCTACCGCGGCAAGCGGCTGGTCAGCTGGGACCCGATCCTGAAGTCGGCGGTGTCCGATCTCGAAGTGGAAAGCGAAGAGGAAGACGGCTTTCTGTGGCACATCCGCTATCCCGTCGATAGCAGCGACGAGTCGCTGGTCGTGGCCACGACGCGCCCGGAAACGATGCTCGGCGACACCGCGGTGATGGTGCATCCGGAAGACGAGCGCTACACGCACCTGATCGGCAAGCAGGTGCGCCTGCCCATCACCGGCCGCCTGGTGCCGGTGATCGCCGATGACTACGTCGACAAGGCCTTCGGTACCGGCGTCGTGAAGGTCACGCCGGCGCATGACACGAACGACTATCAGGTCGGCGTCCGCCACGGCTTGCCGATGCTGACGATCTTCACGCTCGATGCGAAGGTGAACGATGAAGCCCCGCAGGCTTATCGCGGCCTCGACCGCTTCGTCGCCCGCAAGCAGATCGTCGCTCAGCTCGAAGCCGAAGGCCTGATGGTCGAAATCAAGAAGCACAAGCTGATGGTGCCGCGCTGCGCGCGCACCGGCCAGATCATCGAGCCGATGCTGACCGACCAATGGTTCGTCGCGATGACCCGAGCCGGCAACAACGGCAAGAGCATTGCGCAAGAGGCCATCGAAGCGGTGGAGTCGGGCGATGTGAAGTTCGTGCCGGAGAACTGGGTCAACACCTACAACCAGTGGATGAAGAACATCCAGGACTGGTGCATCTCGCGCCAGCTCTGGTGGGGCCACCAGATCCCGGCCTGGTACGGCGAGAACGGCCAGCTCTTCGTCGCCCGCAGCGAAGATGACGCGCGCGCCCAAGCCACCGCGGCTGGCTACACAGGTACGCTGACTCGCGACGAAGACGTGCTCGACACCTGGTATTCGTCGGCGCTGGTGCCGTTCTCGACCCTCGGCTGGCCCGAGAAGACGATCGAACAAGACCTGTTCCTGCCTTCGTCGGTGCTCGTGACCGGCTACGACATCATCTTCTTCTGGGTCGCCCGGATGATCATGATGAGCAAGCATTTCACCGGCAAGGTACCGTTCAAGCACGTCTACATCCACGGCCTGGTGCTCGATGCACAGGGCAAGAAGATGAGCAAGTCGGAAGGCAATGTGCTCGACCCGGTCGACCTGATCGATGGCATCGAACTGGCGCCGCTGCTGGACAAGCGCACGCAAGGCCTGCGCAAGCCCGAGACCGCGCCGAAGGTGCGCAAGGCCACCGAGAAGGAGTTCCCGGAGGGCATTCCGGGCTATGGCGCCGATGCGCTGCGCTTCACCTTCGCGGCGATGGCCACGCTGGGCCGCAACCTGAACTTCGACACCAAGCGCTGCGAGGGCTACCGCAATTTCTGCAACAAGCTCTGGAACGCCACCAAGTTCGTGCTGATGAATTGCGAAGGCCAGGACTGCGGGCTGAAGGAACACAGCAAGGCCGAATGCGCACCGGGCGGCACCGCCCACGGTTATCTGACGTTCAGCCAGGCCGACCGCTGGATCGCCAGCGAGTTGCAGCGCGTCGAAGCCGCGGTGGCGCAAGGCTTTGCCGAGTACCGCATCGACAACGTCGCCAACGCGATCTATCAGTTCGCCTGGGAGAGTTACTGCGACTGGTACCTCGAAATCGCCAAGGTGCAGATCCAGACCGGTGACGCATCACAGCAGCGCGCGACGCGCCGCACCCTGGTCCGCACGCTGGAGACCGTGCTGAGGCTGCTGCACCCGAT
Organism: Burkholderiales bacterium; assembly: GCA_903643055.1. The sequence goes on from CAHJWV010000749.1 coordinate 4,972, forward strand.
CACGCCGTTTATCACTGCCGAACTGTGGGACACCGTGGCGCCGATCGCCGGCCGCAAGGTGGCAGGTGATGCGGCGAGCATCGTCACCGCGCCCTACCCGCAAGCTCAGCTGGAGCGCATCGACCCGCAAGCCGATGAATGGATCGGCAAGCTGAAGGCCTTGGTCGGCGCCTGCCGTGCGCTGCGCAGCGAGATGTCGCTGTCGCCGGCCGGACGCGTGCCGCTCAACGCCTACGGCGACAACGTCTTCCTGAACGAGGCCGCACCGGTGCTAAAGGCGCTGGCCAAGCTCGCCGAAGTGAATGTGTTCAGCGATGAAGCCGCCTTCAGCGAGGCGACGCGGCAATCGCCAGTCGTCGTGCAAGGCGAAGCGCGGCTGGCCTTGCACGTCGAGATCGACATCGCAGCCGAGAAAGAACGGTTGACGAAAGAGATCACGCGCCTGCAAGGCGAAATCACCAAGGCACACGCCAAGCTGTCGAACGAATCCTTCGTGGCGCGCGCGCCGGCTGCGGTGGTCGACCAGGAAAAGCAACGCATCGCCGATTTCACGGCCACGGTGGTCCGACTGCAAGATCAGTTCGGGCGGCTGGGCCAGGCCGCCTGACACCCGGCTTGGCGAGAACGCACCGGGCAGTCGCCTGCCGGCCGCCGATCGTCAAGCCGCGCGTTGTGAACCTGCCACGCCAGCGCTTGCCTCGCTGCAGAATTCAAGCCCTGCAAGCCATGTGAGGCAGCCTGCTTCGGCTTGTCTGCCACAGGGCTTGCCATTGGCAGCTTCCTTGCTTGTGACTTGCATCGGCATGACACAATGTTTTTGGATACTCGTATCTTCCCGAACCCAACACCTCAACCCAGGACCTGACGCACATGCTAGTTACCAAGGCCATCTTCCCCGTGGCGGGACTCGGCACCCGTTTTTTACCGGCAACCAAGGCGCAGCCGAAGGAAATGTTGCCGGTCGTGGACAAGCCGCTGATCCAGTACGCGGTGGAGGAAGCCTACGCAGCCGGCGTGCGCGAAATGATCTTCGTGACTGGCCGCCACAAGCGCCCGATCGAAGACCATTTCGACATGACCTTCGAGCTGGAAGTCGCGCTGGAGCAAGCCAACAAGTACGAACTGCTGGAAGTGGTGCGCAGCGTCAAACCCGACGACATGGAATGCATTTACGTGCGCCAACCGCAGGCTCTGGGCCTCGGCCACGCCGTGCTTTGCGGCCAACGCCTGATCGGCAACCATCCCTTCGCCGTGCTGTTGGCCGATGACTTGATGGTCGGTGAGAAGCCGGTGCTGCAGCAGATGACCGAGCAGTTCGATGAGTGGCGCGTGTCGCTGCTGGCCGTCCAGGAAGTGCCGGCCGAGCACACCCGCCGCTACGGCATCGTGGCAGGCACGCAGGTCAATTCACGCCTGATGGACGTCACCCGCATCGTCGAAAAGCCGGCTCCGGAAGATGCGCCTTCGCGCCTGGGTGTGGCCGGCCGCTACATCCTGACGCCGGGCGTGTTCCATGAAATCGCCAACCAGCCGCGTGGCGTGGGCGGTGAAATCCAGCTGACCGACGGCATCGCCGGCTTGCTGCGCCGCGAAAAGGTGTTTGCCTTCCAGTACGCCGGCAAGCGCTATGACTGCGGCAGCAAGGAAGGCTTCCTGCAGGCTAACGTCGAACTCGCACTGAAGCACCCGCAATTGGGCGCAGGCTTCCGCGAATACCTCCGCGATCTGGAAATCTGATTACCGCAGACTGTGGCGTGCCGGGATGGCAGGCCACGGATGCCGCCCCGACGCCATCATCCCGATGGCGATCAAAGTGCCGGTTGACGCGCTCAGCGGCGGCGCAGGTAATGAATGAACTCGTCGCTGATCGCATCTTGTGCGACGAGGTCATTGCCCGTCTGGCGTGCGAACGCCTGAAAGTCGCGGGTCGACCCCGGGTCGGTCGCCACCACCTTCAGCACATCGCCGCTGTTCATGTCAGCCAGCGCCTTCTTGGCTTTCAGAATCGGCAACGGGCAATTCAAGCCTCGGGTGTCGAGTTCTTTTTTGAATTCCATGGCTGCACTCGCTTTCTCGGTTAGCCAGCAAAAGCCGGCAACGATGGTCAGGTGTCCGCGGCACGCCGCGGCGGAAGGTCCATCCACTGCGGCGTGATGCCGCGCGACGTCAGCCAGTCGGCCATCGCACGCCCGGTACCGGCCGGCCAGCACTTCACTTCGGCCGGCGGCAAGGTCTTGTACTCGGCCAACTCCGGCGACAGCACGATGTCGCCTCGGGCCACCGCGTGATACGCAATGATCACCTGGTTCATGCGCTGAAAGTCGTACACGCCGATCAGGCTCAGCTCGTCTACCAGCAGCGACGTCTCTTCGGCGATCTCGCGGGCGATGCCACCGCGGGGGGTTTCGCCCGCCTCCATGAAGCCGGTGATCAGCCCGAAGAACCGGCCCGGCCAGGCCGCATTGCGCGCCAGCAAGACCTGGCCCTCGCGATCGCTCAGTTCGATCACCGCGGCCAGCACCGGCGTCGGGTTGTTCCAATGCGTCCAGGCACAGGCCGGGCAACGCGTTCGGGCTTTGGGCCCGCCGTCTTCGTCCAGCGTGATCTGCTGCAGCAGCGTCGCGCAGTTCGGGCAGAAGTTGTAGGCGTATGCCATGGCATTCAGGCGGGGAAGACGCCCGTCGACAGGTAACGGTCGCCGCGGTCGCAGACCACGAACACGATGGTCGCGCGCTCGACCTGTTTTGCAATCTCCAGCGCTACCCAGCACGCACCGGCCGCGGAGATGCCGGCAAACAGGCCTTCTTCGCGCGCCAGGCGCCGCGCCATGTCTTCGGCGGCCTCCTGGCTGACCGAACGCGTCTCGTCGATGTGGGTCGGGTCGTAGATCTTCGGCAGATAAGCCGCGGGCCATTTGCGGATGCCCGGAATGCGCGAACCTTCGCTGGGCTGTGCGCCGATCACGCGCACCGCCGGGTTCTTCTCCTTCAGGTAACGCGAGGTGCCAGTGATGGTGCCGGTGGTGCCCATCGCGCTGACGAAGTGGGTGATGCCGCCTTCGGTGTCTTGCCAGATCTCGGGGCCGGTGGTTTCGTAATGGATGCGTGGGTTGTCGCCATTGCCGAACTGGTCGAGCACACGGCCTTTGCCGTCGCGCTGCATCTGCTCGGCCAGGTCACGCGCATGCTCCATCCCGCCACTGCGCGGCGTCAGGATCAGCTCGGCGCCAAAGGCTTTCATCGTCTGCGCGC
>CAHJWV010000750.1 GCA_903643055.1 Burkholderiales bacterium
GGGGGTATAGCTCAGCTGGGAGAGCGCTTGCATGGCATGCAAGAGGTCAGCGGTTCGATCCCGCTTACCTCCACCAACTGAGAAGGTGGCGCGCAGTTCAAGAGAAGAAGGATTTGTCCCCTTCGTCTAGAGGCCTAGGACACCACCCTTTCACGGTGGCTACAGGGGTTCGAATCCCCTAGGGGACGCCAAGTTGGATGGCACTTGCAGAGCAATCTGGAAGCCGTCATGGAGTGGTAGTTCAGTTGGTTAGAATACCGGCCTGTCACGCCGGGGGTCGCGGGTTCGAGCCCCGTCCACTCCGCCAAACTGGGAACGGGTTGCAGCAGAAATGCCGCAACCCGTTTTTCTTTGTCTGGTAATTTTATCTGCCTGCCTGCCTGCCTGCCTGCCTGGATGAGTTCATTGACGCGCGGAATGACTGTGTCAATCCAGTGGGAGGGCGGGTCCGTCCTCCGTTGAGCCGTGGATCGAGCCGGCGCTCGCACAAGCCAGCCGTGCCCGCGATGAACTTGCGCAAGGCTGCCTGCCTACCTGCATGTGCTTCGCTTCCCTGTCATTGGCGGGCATTGCTGTCACTTCCAACCCAGAACGCAAAAGGCACACCCTGCGGTGTGCCTTGATGGGTCATTGGATCGCGTCTCGGGCCAATCGCTCAATAAGGCTTATCGCCAAGAATCGTCGCGCGGTGCATCACGCGGCGGTGGGGCAGGTAGTCGGCGGTGGCGTAGTGCTGCGTCAACCGGTTGTCCCAGAACGCTACATCGTTCTGTTTCCAGCGCCAGCGGACGGTGAACTCGGGGCGCGTCGTGTGGAAGCGGAGATGACCGAGCACGGCGTCGCTTTCCGGCTGGCTCAGTTCGATGATGCGGCTGGTAAAGCCTTCGCTGACAAACAAGCCCCGCCGCCCGCTCACCGGATGGGTGCGAACCACCGGGTGCGAGATCGGCGGATGCTTGTCGCGCGCAGCCTCCCAGCGCACGCGTTCGGCGGGCGTTCTGGCAAAGCGCCACGCGGGAACGACTTCAGGAAGTCATGCTCCGCATGCAGCGGATCGAGGAAGCGGCGGAACGGCTCCGTCAAGGCCTCGTAAGCCGCAATGCCGCTGGCCCACAAGGTGTCTCCACCCGAGGGCGGCAGGATGTGCGCCGACAGGATGGCTCCCATCGGAGGCGACTCGATGAAGGTCACATCGGTATGCCAGTTGTCGCTGTCGGGCGGGTTGTCGTTGGACGTGTCGATCAGGATGATCTCTTTCGCCTCCGGGTGCTGCGGGTAGAGCGGGTGGATGTGCAGTTCACCGAAGCGAGACGCCAGATCACGATGCTGATGCGGCGTCAGGGGCTGGTTCTCGAAGAACAGCACATGGTGCTGAAGCAATGCGGCGAGCAGCCCGTCGCGCTCGCGATCGGAGATCGCCTGGCTGAGATCCACGCCACCGACTACCGCACCGATGGCCGGGCCCAGGGGCTGGATCTTCATGCCTTGCCCTCCCAGGGCACGAGCTTGCGTTGTACGGCTCTCAAGGCGAGTTCGAGTGCAAAGGCGATCAAGGCGATCACGAAAATGCCGAGCACGACGATGTCCGTGCTCAGGAACTGCGCGGCCGACTGAACCATGAAGCCCAGCCCGCGGGTCGCAGCGACCAATTCGGCTGCGACCAGCGTTGACCAGCCAACGCCCAACCCGACGCGCACGCCGGTCAGGATGTCGGGCAGGGCGCTGGGCAGCACCACATGGCGCAGCAACTGTGCGCGGGTGGCGCCGAAAGATTGCGCGGCGCGCAGCCGGGTCTCGTCGGTGCTGCGCACGCCGGTGGCGGTGGCGATCACCACGGGCGCAAAGATCGCCAGCGAGATCAGCAGCACCTTCGACAATTCGCCGATACCGAACCAGATCACGATCAACGGCAGATAAGCCAGCGGCGGCACCGGGCGGTACAGCTCGATGAACGGGTCCAGCACGCCCCGGGCGGTCGGTGAGAGGCCCATCCACAACCCGACCGGAATGGCCGTGGCCAGTGCCACCAGCAGCGCGACCGCGACGCGGCTCAAGCTGGCTATGGCGTGCTGCCACAAGGTGGCGTCCATGAAACCTTCGCCGGACACCTGCAGCAGCTTGGCCCACACCGCGCTGGGCGGTGGCAGGAACAGCGGCGCAATCCAGCCGAACGAGGTCACCAGTTGCCAGATCAGTAACAGCACCCCGGCCGAGGCCAGGCTCAGCAAGGTGGAATGCTTCCACCAGGCTGGTGAGGAGCCAGCGGCCGTGGTGCTGCGAGTCGTGATCGCACCGGTGCTGGCGAGTTCGGGGACGGACGTTGTGGGTAACAGAATTTGGGTCATGGCTGTTGAGGAAGGGGTGAGCGAGAGAGCCGTTGTGACGGCTTCAAACGGGAAGACTCATTGCAGCAGCGCGCGGTCTTGTTCAAACACCGACGTCAACACACGCTCGCGCGTGGCCACGAATTCGGGCAGCGATTTGATGGCGCGGGCCGCTTCGCCTGCGGCAAAACGTCGGCCGAATTCCAATTTGTGTTGCTCGGCGATGCGCGAAGGCCGCCGCGACAGCAGCACCAGATCGGTCGCCAGAAACACCGCTTCTTCCACGCCATGGGTCACAACCACGATGGTCTTGCCTGTGGCCGCCCATACGCGCAGCAGCAACTCCTGCATGCGCTCACGCGTCAAGGCATCGAGCGCGCCGAAGGGCTCGTCCATCAGCAACACCTTGGGATCGGCCGCCAGTGCCCGGGCAATGCCCACACGCTGACGCATGCCGCCCGACAGCTCCCAGATCGAGCGCTGCTCGAAGCTCTGCAAGCCGACGAGTTCCAGGAAATGCCGCGCACGTTCGTTGCGTTCGGGCTGGCCCACGCCCTTCAATTGCAGCGGCAGGGCCACATTGCCCAGCACATCGAGCCAAGGCAGCAAGGCATCGTCTTGAAAGACCACGCCGCGATCGGCGCCAGGCCCGGTGATCGGTCGACCCGCCACCACCGCACGCCCGCCGCGCAGCGGCACAAATCCCGCAATCAAGTTCAACAGGCTCGATTTGCCGCAACCGGACGGCCCAAGCAGCACCAGCAACGCGCCGTCCGGAATCTGCAACGAGACCTGGTCCAGCACCGGCGTTGCGTTGGAGGCATCCCCATATCCCACGATTACTTTTTCTAGATCGACCACGATGTGACCCTCGTCAATGTCAGAACGATCAATGGGGTGACGTGCACGTCAGTTCTTGGTCGCCACTTGCTGGGGCGCGGGCTTGGCAGCCGCTTGCACGAAGCGCGGCGTCACATAGCCTTGGTAGTCCGGCAGGACCTTGTCGATCTTGCCTTGCTCTTTCAGGAACTTCGAGGTCTCGGTGACGGCCTTCACGATGGCGGACGACGACAGCACGCTGTTTTGCTCGGACAAGGTCAGAAACTTGCTGCCGGCCAGCAGGTCTTTGATCTCCTCCTGCTTCGCCCCGGTCAGCTTGGCGATCTTGGCCAGGTTGTCGGCATTGCCCGCAAAGGCTTTCGGATCGGCGCGGTAAGCGGCGTAGGCCGCGCCGGTGACGCGAGCGAAGGCAGTGACGAAGTCCGGGTTCTTGGCCGCGAAGTCTTTGCGGACGATCCAGGCATCAAAAGTCGGCGCACCCCAGGCGGCCACTTCGACCGAGCTTGTCAGTGTTTTGCCGCTGGCCTTGATCTGGCCGAGCGCCGGGTCCCAGACATAGGCTGCGTCGATGTCGCCACGCTGCCAGGCGGCGGTGATCTCGGTCGGGCGCAGGTTCAGGATCGTGACCTTCTTCGGATCGATGCCCCAATGCTTCAGTGCCGCCAACAGGCTGTAGTGCGTGGTCGACACGAACGGCACGGCGATCTTCTTGCCGACCAGGTCGGAGGCCTTGGTGATGTTTGCGCCATTGCGCACCACCAGCGCTTCAGCGCTGCCGATTTCGGCAGCAATGAAGAAGGTCTCGACCGGCAGCTCGCGGCTGGCGGCGGCGGCCAGCGGGCTGGAGCCAAGGTAGCCGATCTGGATGTCACCCGACGCGACCGCGGTGATGACTTCGGCACCGCTTTCGAACTTGCGCCACTGAATGGTTTTGCCGGTGGCCTTTTCATACAGGCCATCGGCCTGGGCGACCTTGGCCGGCTCGACGACGGTTTGATAAGCGATGCTCACAGCGTCGTCGGCCAGCGCAGCGCCAGAGGTGATGACGCCAAGCGCCAGGGAAAGAAGGGAGAGGAACTGTGAGCGGCGCATGGGGCATCTCTTTCGTTGAAGTCCGGCTAAGGTAGCGGTGCACGGTTCGCAACTGAACGATTGTTTTCAGATGACCTCATGCCGATAGCGCAGTTCGCAGCAATCGCTGCTGGGACTAGAGCAGCAAGGTGTTCAAGTTCACAGCTGTCGCAGGTAAACCCAGGGATAGATGCCGCGAGCATGGCCATCGCTGAACATCAGCTGCAAACCATATTCACCCACCGGTGCGGCATCGGTCAGGCGGATGTCGGCCGGCACATTGAGAGGCTGACCGAGGCGGGCGCTGCGCTGGCATTCAGCGCAGCGGCACTGCTGCCGCAGCCGATCGGCGGCCCAGGCCTGTGAGCCATCGGGCCACTCGATGCGCAGCTGCGAGGGGTCGAGCTGCACATGCAGTGGAGCGAGCGGGCCGATGGTCGAACTCATCTGTTGGTGCTTCTTGATGACTGTGTCATTGCGCGATTCAATGGCTGATTTCATTGTTTGATGCGCGACAAAGCCAGCCGCACCACCTTGCGCACTTCCGGGTCGGCATCGGCTTCGGCTGCGCGCAGCAACGGCAGCACAGCCTGGCCATGGGTCTCGCCGATGTCGCCCAGGGCAATGGCGGCTTCTTTGCGCAAGTTGCTGATCTCGTGGGTCAAGGTCTGACCCAGCGCGCCGATGGCCTCGCTGGCGCGCAACTGGCCGAGTGCCCGCGCGGCACGCAGCCGCACTTGCCAATAGCCATCAGCCAGCGCAGTGATCAGGGCCGCAGCGGCATCGTGCAGCCGCAGCTTGCCGACGGTCGATGCGGCTTCTTCGCGCACCGGCCAGGCGTCGTCGTGCAGGCCGGCCAGCAAGGCCTGTTGCACGGCTGGATGGGGGGCCGCTTGCGTGGACAGGGGTGAGGGCGTCGAGCCGTCGCTCATGCCCAAGGCGCCGGTGGCAGCGCGCCGCACATCGGCTTCGCTGTCGTGCATGGCCAGCTGGGCGAGCGCAGCCAGTGCCTCGCGATGCTTCAGCCAGCCCAAGACGCCGATTGCTTCGCGGCGCACGGTGGCATCCGGGTGCTTCAACGAATCCATCGCTGGCGCTGCCGCTTCCGGGCTGCGCAACTCACGCAGCGCACGCAGGCCGGTCGCGCACGCAAAGGCGTGGCTGCTGACGCTCAGCGGCAGCAGCCAGGGCGCCGTGGCCGGGTCTTTCAGCTCGGCCAACGACAGCGCCGCGGCTTCGCGCACCGTGCTGGCATCGTCATGCAGCGCACGGCCCAAGGCTTCGACCACCGGCTGCGTTTCCCAGCCGGCCAGGCGTTGCGCGGCTTCCGTGCGAACCTCGAAGGCGGGGTCGCTCAGCGCGTCGATCAACCAGGGCAAGCCGGCTTCGTCTTCCTCATCGGCCAAAGCGATCAGCGCGACACGGCGAATGCCGGCATCGTCGCTGCGCAAGCGGTCCCGCAGGGCGGGCGGAAGGTCATCGTGTTCGGCGATTGGGTTCATGCGTGCGAAGGGGTTGGCCGTGTTGCATTGGAGGGCTGCACGGGGGGCCGAAAGGTCAGGTTGATCGATGCCAGCGACGTCAAACCGGCTTTCAGACCGAGGCGTCATGAAAGTCAAATAGAGGTCAAACGGAAAAATGCCAAGTGCCGGCCGGCGCTGCCGAGATCGGCAGACCCAGCGGCGTGAGGCGTGGATAGCTGGCGGCGAGGGGTTGTGGTGGCGTTTGCGATGGCGTTTGCCGTGACGCAGGGCTGGCCGCCTCCGGCCCATCGTGCAGCAGCGAAAGACAGTGCCGCTTCAGCGCTATGAAGTTTGACTGTGTCAGCAGATCGGCGTGGCGCGGGCGGGGAAAGCTGAGCCGAAAATCATCGATGATCCGCCCCGGCCGAGGGCTCATCACCAGAATGCGGTCACCGAGGAACAGCGCTTCATCGATGTCGTGCGTGATGAAGACGACGGTCGTGCCGATGCGCTCCCAGACCTGCAGCAGCAGCTCCTGCATCTTCACGCGGGTCAAAGCGTCGAGCGCGCCGAAAGGCTCGTCCATCAGCAGCACGCGCGGTTGATTGATCAGCACTCGGGCGATCTCCACCCGTTGCTGCATGCCGCCCGACAGCTGCACCGGGTAGCGATCTTCGAAGCCGCTCAGGCCGACCAGGGCCAGCATTTCGCGGGCACGCGCCAGCCGCTCAGCCGCCGGCACGCCTTTCATCTTCAAGCCGAAGGCGACGTTGTCTTGCGCTGTTTTCCAGGGGAACAAGGTGTGGTGCTGGAAGACCAGGCCGCGTTGCGGGTCGGGCCCGTTCACCGCCTGACCGTCGATACGGATCTCGCCCTCGGCTGCGCTCAGATGGCCGGCCAGCGCGCCGAGCAAGGTCGACTTGCCGCAGCCTGAAGGTCCGAGCACACAGATGAATTCGCCCGGCCGCGCCTGGAAGCTCACTTGCTGCAAGGCTTCGAAAGCCTGCGCGCCGCGGCCGAGCGTGATCGACAGCTGCTCGACGTCGATGGCGCCAGTCGTTTGCGAAACACGGGCTGTTAGCGGCGCCGCTGGTGCCGCGCACGGTGGGGTGCAGGACGGCGTATCTGACGTGCTCATGCGGTTCTTTCATTCAACACCGACCACGGCGTCAAGCGCCGCCCGGCGGCTCGGATCAGCGCGCTGCTGCCCATGCCGAGCGCGCCGATCAGCAGCATGCCGACAACGATGTTGGCGTAGTTCTGCACCGTGTACGACTCCCAGGTGTAGTAGCCGATACCGAACTGGCCGGAGATCATCTCGGCCGTCACGAGGCAGAACCAGCAGGTGCCCATGCCGATCGACAAACCGGTGACGATGCTGGGCGCCGCGCCCGGCAGGATCACGTCGCTAAACAGGCTCCAGCGCCCGCTGCCCAGGCTTCGCGCCGAGGCGATCAGGCGCGCGTCCACGCCGTCGACGCCATGGATGGTGTTGAGCAGGATCGGGAACAGCGCGCCGATGAAGGTGATGAACACCATGCTGCCTTCGGACGATGGAAACATCAGGATCGCCAGCGGAATCCACGCGACTGCGGGAATCGGCCGCAGCACTTCGAGCGGCGGCAGCAGGCCATCGCGTGCCCAACGCCAGCGCCCGATCAGCAGGCCCAGGCCGATGCCCAGCACGGCGGCCAGCCCGAAGCCGACGGCAATGCGCATCAGGCTGCTGCCCAGATGCTGTAGCAGTTTCGGTGATTGAGCCAGCGCCCAGCCGGCGCGCAGCACCTCGCCGGGTGGCGGCACATTGGCGAAGGTGACGACGCCCAGGTGCACGCGCCAGGTCGACAGCAGATGCCAGATCCACAGGCTGAGCGCGAGCGCTGCGGCCTGACACAGTAGGCGCCGCCAGGCGCTGAGCGCCCAGCGCAAGCGGCCGGGCGATGCCGTGGTGTGCGGCGGCTCGGTGGGGTTGAATGAGGCGGCCAGGCTCATCGCGGTCTTTCGCTGTGGCGCTCGATCAGGCTAGCGGGCCGCCAGCTTGGCCGCGCCGCTGCGCAGCGTGGCGTAGTCCAGCACCTGGCCCTTGTTGGCGCGGGCATAAGCGGTTGCGGCGTCTTTTTGCAGGAAGGCGCTCAACTGGCCTTTGGCGTCGCTGGCGAAATAAGACAGCGGTGCCAGCAGCTTGATGTGGTGGATCAGGTCGTGCACGTAGACCGCGCGCACCGTCTTGCCGGAGGCCTCGGCCTGGCGCAAGCCATCGAAGGCCGATTCGATGTTGGCGTAGTAGCGCACCCGGGCTTCGCCCTGCACCCACAGACCGGCGACGCGCTGGAAGTCGGTGATCGGCTTGCCGCTCGCGTGGTCATTGGCCTTCAGCGGCAGCTTGTCGTCGTTCGCCAGTTGCGCCTCATAGTTCAGGCCCGCGCGCTTAAAGGCCTCGCGCAGGTAGCCGTCGTCGATGAAGCTGTCCACCTGCAGGTCGACGTCGGTGCGGCGCAGCAGCTTCAGCGTGTCGATCGATGTCTTCAACGCGGTGCGGTAAGCCGGCTTCCAGGTGAAGTCGCGCGTCTGCAAGCCGAGCGGGCCGTGGTACAGGTAATTCACCGGCGCTTCGATGCCGGTGATCTTCTCGATCAGCTCGCTGTATTTTTCGGGCTCGGCAGCCATCAGGCGGTCGGCCTCGATGGCTGCGCGCAGGAAGGCGGTTATCACTTCGGGGTACTTGCGCGCATAGTCGGCATTCACCAGCGAGCCATGGAAGGTGGGCGCGTTCGCCTGCGTGCCATCGAAGATCTTGCGGGCAAAGCCGCGGTGAACGAACAGCTCGGCGAAGGGCACGAAATCGGCATGCGCATCGATCTTGCCGGCCTGTAGCGCCGGGCCGGCGACCTCGGGTGCCTGGGTGACGATGGTGACGTCTTTCTCGGCATCCCAGCCCTGCGCCTGCACCGCGCGCAGCAGCATGCCGTGGGCCGTCGATGCGAAGGGCACCGAGATCGTGTGGCCCTTCAGTTCAGCCAATGAGGTGATCGGCGAATCCTTCGGCACGACGATGCCGTTGCCGCTGCCCAAGGTGCTGCCCGACAGCACCGTGATGAACACGCTCTTCTTGCCGGCCTTCAGAAAGGCGGCGCCGTTGTTGGAGCCGGGGAAGTCGGCCATCGAGCCGATGTCGAGCTTGTCGGCCACCATCTCGTTGGTCAGCGGCGCGCCGGAACTGAAGTTCTTCCACTGCACGTCGTAAGTGACGTCCTTGTACTTGCCGTCGTGCGGCAGGTATTTGTCGAGCAGCTTCAGCTCACGGATCAGCAGGCCGCCGGTGGCGCAGTTGATCGTCGTGTCTTGTGTGCCAATCGCCACGCGGATGGTCTCGGCATGGCTGGGAGCGGTCAGGGCCGACAGGCTGAGCGCCAGCACCAAGGCGGGCAGGGATGGGAACGGATTCATCGAGGTTTCCTCTCGGTCAAACAAGAACAAAGAACGGGAACAAAGCACAGGCGCAGGCCAGCGGGGACAGAAAAAGAAGGGAAAGAGAACGCTTTGGGCAGGTCGAATGCGCCAGCGGCAGATCGGGCCTAACGCAGCAGATACGGGATGTCGACATGCACCGCGCCGGTCGGGCAGTCTTTCTCGCAAGGCATGCAGTACCAGCATTCGTCGAACTTCATGTAGGCGGTGCCACGGCTGAGATCGATGGCCAGCACATCGAGCGGGCAGACATCGACACACACGGTGCAACCCTTGTGCGCGATGCATTTGTCGGCATCGACGGTGACGGGCACGCTGCTCGGGTTCAGCGCGATGGTGTGGATCGGGATTGGCAGGTTCATCAGGGCGTTCCGGCGGGGTGGGGCGGGTCAGGCGGTCAGCGCTTCGGAGTCGATGCGCAGGTGTTGGTAGGCGGCTTGCTCACGCGCATCGATCGGAATCACATAAGGCTCGATCGGCCGCTTAAAGCTGACCATCTGGCCTTGGGCGTTCTTCTGCAATTGCGCATGAACAAACCAGTTGGCATCGTCGCGTTCGGGGTGATCGACGCGCGCGTGGTAAAGGCCCCAGCGGCTCTCGGTGCGATAGAGCGAAGCCCGTGCGGCCATCTCGGCGCAGTCACGGATGAAGTGCACCTCCATCGCCCGCATCAGCTCGTGCGCGTCTCGCGCCTGCAAGGCATCGAGGTCATGGCGGATGCCTTCGAAACGCTCCAGGCCGATCTCCATCTTGCGCGTGACCTTCGGTGGCTGCAGGTAGTCATTGACCATGCGGCGCAGCTTGTATTCGACCTGCGCTGGCGGCAGCCCGCGCTCCCGGTGCAAGGGGGCATAGACACGCTGGCGCTCGGCCTCGACCTGCTGCGCATCGAGCGCGGGCAGCTCATGCTCGGCGCAATGGCGTGCTGCGCTTTCGCCGGCAATGCGGCCATAGACGAAGGCGCCGAGCATGTAGTTGTGCGGCACGCAGGCCAGATCGCCGGCGGCATGCAGGCCGGCCACGGTGGTCTGCGCGTGTTCGTTGACCCATACGCCCGACGCCGAGTGGCCGCTGCACAGGCCGATCTCGGAGATGTGCATCTCGACCATGCGCTCGCGGTAGTCGGTGCCGCGCCCGGCGTGAAAGCGGCCGCGGCTGGGCCGCTCGTTGCTGTGCAGAATGGTCTCGATCTGCGAGATGGTTTCTTCAGCGAGGTGGTCGAGCTTCAGGAACACCGGGCCGCGCCCGCCTTCCAGTTCCTGATGGAACTCCCACATCATCTGGCCGCTCCAGTAGTCGCATTCGATGAAGCGCTCGCCCTGGTTGTTGGCGGTGAAGCCACCGAACGGGCCGGTGACGTAAGCGCAGGCGGGGCCGTTGTAGTCCTTGATCAAGGGGTTGATCTGGAAGCATTCGATGCCCGAGAGCTCGGCCCCGGCGTGGTAGGCCATGCTGTAGCCGTCGCCCGCGTTGGTCGGGTTCTCGTAGGTGCCGAACAGATAGCCCGATGCGGGCAGGCCGAGCCGCCCGGCCGCGCCGGTGCTGAGCACCACCGATTTGGCGCGGATCACGTGGAACTCGGCGCTGCGGCAATCGAACGCCATCACGCCGGCAATCTCGCCGTTTGCACCGGTCAGCAAGCGGGTGGCGACCAGGCGGTTCTCGATCTCGACGCGGGTGCGCTTGAGCTGTTTGTAGAGCACCTTCTTGATGTCGTGCCCCTCGGGCATCGGCAGAACATAACTTCCCATGTGATGGACTTTCTTGACCGCGTAATCGCCAGTCTCGTCGCGCTCGAAGCGCACGCCCCAGCGCGCCAGCTCTTCGATCATCGAGAAGCTGTTGTTGGCATAAGCCAGCACGGTGTTCTGGTTGACGATGCCATCGTTGGCGATGGTGATCTCGCGCACGTACTGCTCGGCCGTCGCGTGGCCGGGAATGATGGCGTTGTTCAGGCCGTCCATGCCCATTGAGATCGCGCCGCTGCGCTTGACGTTGGCCTTCTCGAGCAGCAGCACGTTGAGCGCCGGGTTGGCCTGCTTGGCCTTCACCGCGGCCATCGGGCCGGCGGTGCCGCCGCCGATCACGAGCACGTCCACCGTGCGTTCGATGGTGTTCATTGCGAGCCTCCGGATTGACGGTCAATGCGCAGCCGGAACTGGAAGTTGTCGGCGCGGCAATAAAGGATTTCGTGGTCGATCGGTCGGCCATTGCGGTCGTGCGTGAGCCGCTCGACCCGCAGCACCGGGCTGCCCGCGGCCAGCTCCAGCGCGTGCGCAATGGCAGCGGGCGCGGCCACGGCATCGAGCGCCAGATCGGCATGGCCGAGCGGTGTGCCGAGGTCTTGTTCGATCATCAGGAAGATGTCTCGGCTTTCGAGCTTGCCTGCGGCCACCCGATCGCCGAGCGCTCGCGGCAGCCACGTCAGGTCGACCGACAGCGGCCGGCCATCGAGCAGGCGAACGCGCTGGATGTGCGTCACCAGCGTGCCCGGCAGCAGATCGAGCCGGGCCGCGACGATGTCATCGGCGGGCACCTGGCTGACGTCGATCACGCGGTTGCGGATCTGGCCTTGCGTGGCCATCGCTTCGCCCAGGCCTTGCAGGCGCGCCAGATGCTGAAAGGGCTTGGGCGCCGCGACGAACGAGCCGCGGCCGACCACCTTGACGATCAGGCCTTGTTGCTCAAGCGCTTGCAGCGCATGCCGCACCGTGATGCGAGAGACGGCGTAGTGCCGCATCAGCGCCGACTCGGAAGGCAGCCGCTGATGCGGCGCCCAGGCGCGGCTGTCGATGCGCTGGCGCAGGTCTTCGCGCAAGCGGGTGTGCAGCGGCAGCGGGTTGTCGCGAACCAAGGCGCTGTCGGCCACAAGCTCGGTGGTAGGCGCATTCATCAACTGTGCAGGACTTGTCATGACAGGTCATGCATTGCAATCCGCAAGCCATCCCGAAGGGTGAGCGGTTCATCGCTGGCGAGCGTTGATGAGCAAAGGATTGGCGCGATTTTTAGACCAAGCAGGTGCCGCCCAC
>CAHJWV010000751.1 GCA_903643055.1 Burkholderiales bacterium
GACGCTCTTCCGATCTGACACGCCACCGATCGTGAAGCCGGTGCGCGACTTGACGAAATCCGCATCGGCCCGGCCCAACGGGCCCGTCAGCGCGGCCACTTTCTTCTCATCGACACGCCGGTCGCCCGAGGTCACGACCAGCACCGCCACGTCATCGAGCTTGCGCCGAAAGACAACGCTTTTGGCGATCTGCCCCAGCTGCAAGCCCAATGCATCGGCGGCTTCCTGCGCGGTGCGCGCAGAGATTTCCAGAAACACGGGTTCATGCGGATGGCCCTTATCTGCCAGCCAGCGCGACACGCGCTGAAAGCCCTCGGGCCGCAAGTCGATCGATGCTTTGCTCATGTCGCCTGCTCCGCCCGCTTGCTCAGCAAAGCCCGGCCGGCGCGAGACACTGAGGCCCGGCCCAGCACGTCAGAGATGAAAGCGCCGGCATCGACCAATCGGCCGAGATCGACACCGGTATCAATGCCCATGCCATCGAGCATGAACAACACATCTTCAGTGGCCACGTTACCGGTGGCCCCTTTTGCATACGGGCAGCCACCGATGCCGGCCACGCTCGCATCGAAGGTGTGAATGCCCATCTGCAGGCAGGCGTGGATGTTCGCCAGCGCCTGGCCGTAGGTGTCATGGAAATGCCCGCTGACATCGACCAAGGGGTAATGCTTCAGCGCCCGCTCCATCGCGCGCTGCACACGCAGCGGCGTGCCGACGCCAATGGTGTCGGCCACACCGCAATGGTCGACGCCAATGCCTTTCATCAGCACCACGACCCGCTCCACCTGATCGGGCGTGACCTCTCCTTGATAAGGGCAGCCCAGCGCACACGAGATTGCGCCACGCACTTTGATGCCGTGCTGATGGGCCAAGGCGACCACGGCACGAAAGCGCTCAATGCTTTCCTCGATGCCGCAGTTGATGTTTCGCTGGCTGAAGGCTTCGCTGGCCGCGCCAAACACCACCACCTCATCGGGCGTTGAGCCCAACGCAGCCTCCAAGCCCTTCAGGTTCGGTGTTAGCACCGAATAACGGACACCGGCTTGTCTCTGCAGGCCACCCATCACCTCAGCGTTATCGGCCATCTGAGGTACCCATTTCGGGCTCACGAAACTGGTGACTTCAATCTCACGCAAACCCGCAGCTTGCAGCCGATGGACCAGCTCGATCTTGTGGGCAGCACTGACCGCCTGCTTCTCGTTTTGCAAGCCGTCTCGCGGCCCAACCTCCACCAAGGTCACATGGGTTGGAAGCATGATTTCCTCCTCACTGTTATCGATCTTGACGGCCAACTCCGTATATCTAGGGATGTGCTCCTGCGCACCCCAGGTCGAAGATAGCCGAATTGCTTGGAGGCCCCGTGTACAACCCCGTTCAATTGCAGATTGCCGCCCGAATTCACATTGCGTTCAAGCAAGCGCTGGGCGAAGGCTTCGATGTGATGGCCATGCTCAAGGAGCCCGACGAAGCACGTGAAGTACTGTTCGTATGCCAGGCCTTCGGCAATGCCGAACTGATGTCCTTGGCGCGCAAATTCGTCGCGGCGGGCAAGCCCGGCGAGAAGTCCGTCGATAAGGCCACGCAGCCCCTGCGGGTACCGAAAGCACTGGAGGCAACGCAGCTTGATTCGCCGCAAGACGCGGCCTGGTCGCACAGCCATTCCGGCTTCGGCATGCAAGCCACTACCTCTGGCGACCCGCACACTGCGGATCGCAGCTGGCGCCTGGCCACTCAGTGGCTGCGCCGCCCCAAACGCTGAACTGCCAGGCTCTACCGGTATCGGCCCTCGCCTCGATGCAAATAGCATGACGACGGGCATCACCATCGGCGCCGTTGGTGTTGTGGTCGTCACATCAACGATCAGCCACCGTCAAGCCGTCAGGCGCAACAGCTCGCTGCCCTCGCTAACCTGATCGCCCTGCGCATACAAAATCGCCTCGATCGTTCCATCACGGGGTGATGCAATCGTGTGCTCCATCTTCATCGCCTCCATCACGGCCAGCGCCTGGCCTCGTTTGACGATCTCTCCCGGCTGAACCAAAAACGCGATCACCTTGCCGGGCATCGGTGCCGTCAGGCGCCCCAGGTCATGGGGCGTGGCGGCTTCAGCCGACGTCAGGGGATTAAAGACCTCGACCGTTGCCGAGCCGGCTGCCGCAAAGAGTCTGATGCGCGCGCCATCGGCATAGGCCGACAGCGTCCAGCGTTGTTCGCCCAGCGTCACATCAAAGCGATCATCACCGCGAGCCGATGAATGGAAGGACTGCTCAGTCGCGACGTCTTTACTGCCCTCTTCGGCTCCGATCTGCAACGTCATCGCACCCCCTCGCCCATACCTCAGCGTGAGCATGCAACGAACACCTTGCCAATCGACACGGAAGCGCCGTACGGCCCCACCATGAAGGCGCCAGCCATCACGGCGAGACCACGGGTCATCGGTTTGCAGCGCGCCGTCATGGGCCAACGCCTGAGCCACCACACCGGCCGCCACGCAAGCCAGAGGCAAGGGCGGCGCGTCAAACAAGGCCTGGCGTTCACGCTCGATCAATGCGGTATCGAGATCGGCTTGCGCGAACGAGCGGCTGTTCACCACACGCCGCAAGAAGGCCACATTGGTGTGCAGGCCGACGATGTGGGTCTGCGCCAAGGCGGCATCGAGCCTGGCCAAGGCTTGCGCACGGTCCGCGCCCCAGACGATCAGCTTGCCAATCATCGGGTCATAGTGCGGCGAGATCGAATCGCCTTCACGCACGCCCGCGTCAATGCGCACCGGGCCACGCTCGAAGCGAACTGCCGGCGGCGTTCGATAGACCCGCAGCGTGCCGGTCGCCGGCATGAACTGCTTGTCGGGGTTTTCAGCGCACAGCCGCGCTTCGATCGCATGGCCTTGGATGCGCAAGTCTTGCTGCTTCAATGGCAGCGGCTGCCCAGCGGCCACACGCAGTTGCCACTCGACCAAGTCCTGCCCGGTGATGGCCTCCGTCACCGGGTGTTCGACCTGCAGCCGGGTGTTCATCTCCATGAAATAGAAGCGCAGGTCGCCCTTTGCCGTGGGCTCGGCGATGAACTCGACCGTGCCTGCACCGATATAAGCCACCGCCCGCGCCGCAGCCACCGCGGCTTCGCCCATCTCGCGCCGACGCGCCTCGCTGATGCCGGGCGCCGGGGCTTCTTCCAGCACCTTCTGGTGCCGGCGCTGAACCGAGCAATCGCGCTCGAACAGGTAGACGCAGTCGCCGAAACCGTCGGCGAACACCTGAATCTCGATGTGGCGCGGCCGGGTCACATAACGCTCAATCAACACGGCATCATTGCCGAAGCTGCTGGCGGCCTCGCGCTGGCATGAGGCCAGGGCGGCTTGAAACTCTTCGGCCGCATTGACCACCCGCATGCCCTTGCCGCCGCCGCCCGCGCTGGCCTTGATCAGCACCGGGTAGCCGATGGCATCGGCCTCGCGCTGCAGCCGCTTCGGGTCTTGATCGGCACCGTGATAGCCCGGCACCAGCGGCACGCCTGCCTCGCCCATCAAACGCTTGGACTCGGCCTTCAAGCCCATCGCCCGGATGGCCGACGCCGGCGGGCCGATGAAGACCAGGCCGGCGTCAACGCAAGCCTGCGCAAAGCCTTCGTTCTCGCTCAGGAAGCCATAGCCGGGATGGATGGCCTGCGCGCCACTCGCCAAGGCCGCGGCAATCACCCGCTCGCCCCGCAGATAGCTGTTGGCGGGCAGCGCCGAGCCGATGCGCACCGCCTCATCGCAAGCCTGCACATGCAGCGCCTGGGCATCAGCGTCCGAAAACACCGCAACGGTTCGAATGCCCATCCGGCGGGCAGTGGCTGCGACGCGGCAGGCGATCTCGCCGCGGTTGGCGATCAATATTTTCGTGAACATACGGCCCTCATGGCGGTGGCACCCAGACGACGTCATCGTCCACCGCATACAAGCTGCACACATCGCCGCGCTGCTGGCAGTAGCCCAGCGCGCGGCCCATGGCCCAATCCCCTTGGGCCCACCCCGACGCGCCGGTCGCACCGATCGCAAACGCGCGCGGTGCCCGGGCTTCGAGGAACTTGCGATAGATGCTGTTGACCCGCGTGGCCCCCGGCGAAGGCACCTTGCCGATATCGGTCAAAGCTGCGAATGACGTGGCCGGCGGCCGGGCAATCAACCCTGGCTGCGTGAAGCCAAGCCGGACCAGAAAAGCCTCTGCCAGCGGAACCCAATGGTCCATGTCGAGGCCGATACCGCCGTGCCCGTCGGTGCCTACCGCCGGCAAGGTATGCATCTCGGCCTGCCCGCCGCCTTTCACCCAAGCCTGGTGCCAGCGCTTCGGGTTGTCAGGCCCCCAATAAAGATCGTTCTGCCAATACAGCCACAGCATCGGCACCCGCGCCTCGGCCGCATGGCTGCCCCAATATGCGGTGATGTCCTGGGGCCGGCAGGGCCGGCCCGGCGAGCGCTCGGGGTTGCCGCCTGCGCCCCCGGCGAAGTTGATCGCCCCCATCAGGCCCGGCGGATGGCGCCAGGTCGTCGTCACGCTCGCCAGGCCACCGACCGACTGGCCCATCACAAGCCACCGCGAGGTATCGATGTCAGGCAAGGTCGTCGCCAGCGCCAGTGTCGCCAGCACCTGATCGGACGCGGCGAGGCTCATCGGCTCCAGTTGCCTGTCCTTGCAGGTGCCTGCGGCTTCGGGGTCGAAATCGCCATAGGTGTCGGCATAGCCCACGCGCGTGGGAATGAACACGGCAAAGCCCTTGCCGACGAGATAACGCGCCAGCGCCAAGTAGTGCGGCCGCCCCTGCGTCGCGCGCTTGTCCGCAGGCGCGCGGCCATGGTTCATGATGACCAGCGGAAACGGCCCCGCGCCTGCAGGCCGATAGGCGGTGACGGGGATCTCGCGGGTCTCTTGCCGGCCTTTCAAGTCTTTCACTGTCACGCGAAGGTGCAGCGTTTCCTCACGCAGGTCTTTGGCGATCGGCTCCGCCACCGGAGTCTGCGCGCAGGCGGCCAGCACCAGGCCGACCCACAGCATCAGCCCTCGTCGGGCCCCACGTCGGCCGGGTGTCATCGCCATCCGTTCACCTGTCGTCCAGCCAGGCCGGCCGCCGCTTCTGAAGGAAGGACTGCACGCCTTCACGGCCTTCGTCACCGGCCCGGATGTCGGCAATGCGCCGCGCGGTGTCGGCCCGCAAGGCTTCGCTGATCGGCTGGCCAGCCAGGTCCTGCACCAGGCGCTTGCAGGCTTTCACCGCCATCGGCCCGTTGGCTGCAATCGCAGTCGTGATCTGATCGATCTGTGCATCCAGCGCGTCTGCAGCACAGACCTCATGCACGAAGCCCAATGCCAAAGCCTTCTCCGCGCTGAAGCGCTCGGCTGTCAGGAAATAGCGGCGTGATGCCCGTTCGCCCAAGGCCCGCATCACATAGGGCCCGATGGTGGCCGGCAGCAGGCCCAGCCGCGCTTCGCTGAGACAGAAGCCCGCCGTGTCGGCCGCCACCACGACATCGCAGACAGCGGCCAGCCCGACCCCGCCGGCATAACAATCTCCCTGTATGCGCCCGATCACGGGCAGCGGGCAGCTGTCGATGGCCCACAGCATGTCGGCCAGCGCCTGTGCATCAGCGTGGTTCTGCGCCCAGCTGTAGCCGGCCATCGCATGCATCCACGACAAATCGGCGCCAGCACAAAACACCTTGCCGTGGCCACCGAGCACGATCGCGCGCAACTCGGTGTCTTGCGGCAGTTCGGTGAAGGCGGCCGTCAGTTCGGAGATCACCGCTTCGTTGAAGGCGTTGCGCACGTCCGGCCGGTTCAACCAGACATGCGCCACCCGGCCTGTTCGGCGAAGGTCGAGTGTGCTCATGGCGCGAGCGCTTGCGCCGCTGGTTGATCGATCGGCATCGGCGCTGCCTGCGAGCCATCGGCATGCCTTGGATCACCCGCCAGCGCCTTGACCATGATCACGCTGCGATAGGTCTTGCCTTCCCATTGCACCTCACCTTCGTCGCGGTAGCCGTGGCGTTGATAGCGCTTGCGCAAATGGGTGGCAGGCATCGCGGTGTCGAGCGCCATGTAGAGATAGCCTTTCGAGCGAGCCCAGGCCTCGCATTCAGCGACCAGCCGGTCGCCGATGCGCAGCCCCTGGAAGCGTGGGTCGACCGCCAGCTGATGAAAGTGGGCGGTGTCCTGACGATAGAACCATGGCGTCTGCAGGGCCCAGGGCGACACGACCGGGTCGTAATGCCCGCTGACGGTGATCGTGCCGGCCACCTCGCCATCCACCAGCGCCAGCAGGCAATGGCCTTCGGCCGCGCGCTGCCGCGTGACCTCGACGCTTTGCGTCGTCGCAGTGAAATTGAGGCCCAGGTCGGCCAGGCGCGCATAGGCGCGATGCAGCAGCGCGGTCAGCGATTCCATCGAATCGTCAGAGGCCAAGGGTCGGATCAGCAAGGAAGGGGTCATGAATGCGCGGGATGGTTGGAGGCTACATGCGGAACACGCCGAAGCGCGCATCCGGGATCGGCGCGTTCAGGCTGGCACTCAGGCCCAGAGCCAGCACGCGGCGGGTGTCGGCCGGGTCGATTACGCCATCGTCCCAGAGCCGCGCGCTGGCGTAGTACGGATGGGCCTGCTGCTCGAATTGATCGCGCACCGGCTGCTTGAACGCAGCCTCTTCTTCGGCACTCCAGTGTCCGCCCTTGGCCTCGATGCCATCGCGCCGCACGGTGGCCAACACGCTGGCGGCCTGCTCGCCGCCCATCACCGAGATGCGTGCGTTCGGCCACATCCACAGAAAACGCGGGTCAAAGGCACGGCCGCACATGCCGTAGTTGCCGGCGCCAAAGCTGCCGCCAATGATCACGGTGAACTTCGGCACGTTGGCGGTCGACACCGCCGTCACCATCTTGGCGCCATGCTTGGCGATGCCTTCGTTCTCATGCTTGCGCCCGACCATGAAGCCGGTGATGTTCTGCAGGAACACGAGCGGGATCTTGCGTTGGCAGCACAGCTCGATGAAGTGCGCGCCCTTCTGCGCCGACTCGGAAAACAGCACGCCGTTGTTCGCGATCAAGCCGACCGGCATGCCCTCGATGTGGGCAAAGCCGGTCACGAGCGTCGTGCCATAGCGCGCCTTGAACTCTTCGAACTCCGAGGCATCGACGATGCGGGCAATGATCTCGCGTACGTCGAAGGGCTTGCGGCCGCTCTTGCCTTCTTCGTCGGTCGGGATCACGCCGTGCAGCTCGGCCGCATCGAACAGCGGCTCACGCGGCGCGATGCAGTTCGTCGGGCTTTGCTTGCGCCAGTTCAGGTGCGCCACCGCGCGGCGCGCGATCGCCAGCGCATGGGTGTCGTCGTTGGCCAGATGGTCGGCCACGCCCGACAGCCGGGTGTGCACATCGCCCCCCCCCAGGTCTTCGGCGCTAACGACTTCGCCGATCGCCGCCTTCACCAAGGGCGGGCCGGCGAGAAAGATCGTGCCCTGGTTCTTTACGATGATCGACTCATCGCTCATCGCCGGCATGTAGGCGCCGCCGGCGGTGCACGAGCCCATCACCACCGCGATCTGCGGAATGCCCTTGGCACTCATCTGCGCCTGGTTGAAGAAGATGCGGCCGAAGTGCTCGCGGTCGGGGAACACCTCGTCTTGATTCGGCAAGTTGGCGCCACCGCTATCGACCAGGTAGATGCAAGGCAGCCGATTGGCTTGTGCGATCTCCTGTGCGCGCAGGTGCTTCTTGACCGTCATCGGGTAATAGGTGCCGCCCTTCACCGTCGCGTCATTGCAGACCACCATGCAGTCGACACCCGACACGCGGCCGATACCGGCAATCAGCCCGGCCCCGGGCGCATCACCGTGATACATGCCATGCGCGGCGAGCGGCGCCACTTCGAGAAAAGGCGAGCCGGCATCCAGCAGCAGCTCGACCCGGTCCCGCGGCAGCAGCTTGCCGCGCGCGAGGTGCTTTGCGCGAGGGCCTTCGCCACCGCCCAGCGCCACGCGCGCAAGTTGCGCGTTCAGGTCGTCGACCAACACCCGCATCGCGGCGGCATGGGTTTTGAATTCGTCGGAGCGCGGGCTGAGCTGGGTCGCAAGCTTAGGCATGGGCAGAACCAGTTGACGTATACGTCAATTCTAGAACGATGAACGACGGGGGTCGGATTTGGGTGTTTTTGCTCCTTCAGGGGCAGCTTCACCGAGCCTCGGCTACGGAGTCGTTGACAGCGATGGATGGAAAGGCAAGCACTGCAGACGACTGGCCGCGGAGTCCATCGCCCGCGTGCAGAACCGGCCTCGGTCAGAACGGCCCTTTGGCCAACCAGCGCTCCATCTGGTCGCGCCGGTCATTGCCCCAGAAGGGCTCGTCGTCGATCACGAAGTAAGGCGCGCCGAACACGCCGGCCGCAATGGCTTCATCGTTGGCCTGCCTCAGCCGATCTTTCCAATGCGCATGCGTCCATACCCCTTCGGCCTCGGCGCCATTGAGCCCGAACTCGACCGCCAGACCTTTCAGCGCGACGCCATCGCTCAGATCGACACCGCGCGTGAACAGCGCACGCAAGCCATGGCGGGCCCAGGCCACCGCCCGCGCCTCATCCTGCTGATGCAGCCACCAGAACACGCGCGCAGCGTTTTGTGTGGCAATCGGAAACTTGTCCGGCAAGCGAAAAGGCACGCCGGCAAAGCGCGCCGAACGCGCGAAGTCCAACAAGACATAGTCGCGCTTCAACGGGTGCGCCAGCGGCGTCTTCAATTCAGCAGCCTGGAAGGTGGCACCGAGCAGGATCAAATGCCAGCGCACCGTGCGGCCATGGCGCGCGGCCAGCGCCTCGATCCATTCGGAGGCGACATACGAATAGGGCGACGAGAAGTCGACATAAAAATCAATGCTGCGGGAAAGGCTCATGCAACCAGCGTAGCGCCCGTGCCGCGACAAGGCTTGCGCGCTTTCCCCAGTAGCAGCGGGCTGGACACTGCCTCGGTGTTGACGCCAACAGGTATAAAGTTAGGTCAATGCATCTGAAAGGCGGCGATCCTGGCAGCGCTTCGCCCTTAGCTCACGGCGCATGGCTTGCCCTTGCGCTGAAAGGAACCCGGACACCTGTCAAGGTGCAGGCCTGTCCCGTCATTGACATCTCAACAACAGGTACCTGAGGGTTAACGCGCACGCTGCGGGAAACACTGAGCTAAGCCTTTGGCAGATGTGTCAAATTGAAGCCACAGGCCTTGTGCGATGTCAGCCCCATGACCCGCAGCACACAAGCCATTCCCACTGATTTCGCTGGAGATCTCGATGCCATTCAAGCCCCCCCTCGCGGCCCTTGCTGCCGCCTTGGCCTTTGCACTCGCCGGCCCTGCCTCTGCGGCCGAGCCGATCAAGATCGGCGTGGCCGGGCCGTTCACCGGCGGCTCGTCATCGATGGGCGTGAGCATGCGCGACGGCGTTCGGCTCGCGACCGATGAGATCAACAAGGCCGGTGGCGTGCTGGGCCGCCCGCTATTGCTGGTCGAGCGCGATGACGAAGCGAAGAACGAGCGCGGCGTGCAGATCGCGCAAGAGCTGATCAACAAGGAGCGCGTGGCGGCCACCGTCGGCTACATCAACACCGGCGTGGCGCTCGCTGCGCAGCGCTTCTTCCAGGATGCCAAGATCCCGGTGATGAACAACGTGGCCACCGGTTCGGTGATCACCCACCAGTTCGACGATCAGTCCGAGAACTACATCTTCCGCAACTCGGCGCACGACAGCATCCAGGCGCCGATGATTGTGGAAGAGGCCGTCACGCGGCGTGGCTTCAAGAAAGTCGCGATCCTTGCCGACTCCACCAACTACGGCCAGCTCGGCCGCCAGGACTTGGAGAAGGCCCTGGCCGCCAAAAGCCTGAAACCGGTGGCCATCGAGAAGTTCAACATCAAGGACGTCGACATGACGGCCCAGTTGCTGAAGGCTAAAGAAGCCGGCGCCGAAGCGGTGCTGACCTACGGCATCGGCCCTGAACTCGCGCAGATCGCCAACGGCATGACCAAGCTCGGCTGGAAGGTGCCGAT
>CAHJWV010000752.1 GCA_903643055.1 Burkholderiales bacterium
GACCTGCCGGCCACGGCCCGCCGCGGCCCCTAAAATTGCGCCCTCTTTCGAGGCCGCCCATGACCCAGACCCCTGCCCTTCCGACGCCTGTCGACGAGAACCAACTGATCGCCGAACGCCGCGAAAAGCTCGCTGCGATCCGCCAACAAGGCATCGCGTTCCCGAACGATTTCAAACCGACGCACCACGCAACCGAATTGACCCATCAACATGGCGATCAATCGAACGAAGTGCTGGAGCCACTGAACATCGAGGTCTCGCTGGGCGGACGGATGATGCTCAAGCGCGTGATGGGCAAGGCCAGCTTTGCGACGCTGCAAGACGGCTCGCTCGGCCCAAGCGGCGGGCGCATCCAGCTCTTCATCACCAAAGACGCGCTTGGTGAAGCGCTCTACAACGCCTTCAAGCACTGGGACCTGGGCGACATCCTGGGCGCCACCGGCACGCTGTTCAAGACCAAGACCGGCGAGCTGTCGGTGCGCGTGACGACGTTGCGCCTGCTGACCAAGAGCCTTCGCCCGCTGCCCGACAAGTTCCATGGCATGAGCGACCAGGAGCAGAAGTACCGGCAGCGTTATGTCGACCTGATCACCGACGAGCATGCCCGCGCCCGCTTCGCCGCGCGCAGCAAGGCGTTGAGTTCGGTGCGCCAGTTCATGGTCGAGCACCACTTCATGGAAGTGGAGACGCCGATGCTGCACCCGATCCCCGGCGGCGCCAACGCCAAGCCCTTCATCACGCACCACAACGCGCTCGACCAGGACATGTACCTGCGCATCGCGCCCGAGCTGTACCTGAAGCGGCTGATCGTCGGCGGCTTCGAGCGCGTGTTCGAGATCAACCGCAGCTTCCGCAACGAAGGCATCTCGGTTCGGCACAACCCCGAATTCACGATGATGGAGTTTTACGCGGCCTACTGGAATCACCACGACATCATGGATTTCACCGAGCAGGTGCTGCGCCATGCGGCCCGCCAGGCCACCGGCTCGGCAACGCTCAGCTATGCGGGCAGGCCTGTCGACCTGAGCCAGTCTTTCACACGGCTGACGGTGCGCGAATCGCTGGTTGCCCATGCCGGATTGACGATCGAAGAGACCGGTGACGCCACGCTGCTGCGAGCCCGGCTGAAGGCCGAAGGCGAAGAGGCACCCGCGCACTGGAAGCTGTCGGAACTGCAGTTCGGCCTGTTCGAAGCGGTGGTGGAAGCCAAGCTCTGGGAGCCGACCTTCATCATCGATTACCCGGTCGAAGTGTCACCGCTGGCACGGGCCTCCGATGTCGATCCATCGATCACCGAACGATTCGAACTCTTCATCACCGGCCGCGAATATGCCAACGGCTTCTCCGAGTTGAATGATGCCGAAGACCAGGCCGCGCGCTTTCTGGCCCAGGCCAGCAACAAGGAAGCCGGCGACGAAGAGGCGATGTTCTATGACGCCGACTTCATCCGAGCGCTCGAATACGGCATGCCCCCGACCGGCGGCTGCGGCATCGGCCTGGACCGGCTGATGATGTTGATCACCGACAGCCCGAGCATCCGCGACGTGATCCTGTTCCCGTCGCTGCGCAAGGAAGGCTGAGCTGTAGCGCGCCGGCCCTGGCCGGGACCGGCCTGCCGCTCAGTCAGGCCATCGCTTGACGCGGAACTCATCGACCAGAAAGTCGATCAGGCGCCGCACCTTCGGCGCCACATGCTTGCGCGACGGGTAGACCGCGTAGATGCCGAGTTCGCCCGAGCGGTACGCCGGCATCACCTCGACCAGCCGCCCGGCCTGCAAGTCCGTCCCGACCATGAAACTCGGCTGCAGGATGATGCCTCGGTGCTGCAGCGCCGCGGCGCGGCAGGTGTCGCCATTGTTCGTCAGCATGCCCGACCGGACCTTGACCGACACCGGCCCTTCTGGCCCGATCAAGTCCCAGATCTCGCCCTTCGCCTTCAGGCTGTACGAAATCACGTCGTGCAGCGCTAGGTCCGATGGCTGATGCGGCATGCCCCGCTCGCTGAGGTACTGCGGCGACGCGCACAGCACCACCCGCGTCGAAGTGAGCTTGCGGCTGACCAGCGATGAACTCGGCATCTGCGCGATGCGGACCGCCAGATCGAAGCCTTCATCGACCAGATCGACCATCCGGTCCACGAGCGTTACATCCAGCGTCACCTTCGGATGCGATTGCATGAACTTCGGCCACAGCGGCGCGAGGTAGTTCAGCCCGAAGCTCAGCGGCACGTTGACCTTCAGCATGCCCGTGGCCTCGCCGGTGCGCGTCGTGATCTCGGCTTCGGCCTCATCGATGTGACCGACCAGCTCGGCGCACCGGGCATAAAAAATCTCACCCTCGTCGGTCAACGACAGCTTGCGCGTCGTGCGGCGCAACAAGCGAACGCCCAGCCGGGATTCGAGTTCTCCGACATGGCGCGACACCGCCTGCTTCGACAGGCCCAAGACCTGCGCTGCGTTGACGAAACTGCTGGCATCCACCACGGCGGCGAAGACGCGCATCTCCTGATACTTATCCAATTTGTCACCCCATCCCGGACAGTGCGTCTCGTACTCAGGCGTTGATCCCGACACCTATTGCGCCATAGAGTGCCACAGTAATTTATAGACCTGCCCGCTCGTTGCAAGCAGTTCACATTGAAACATGCACGACTGCAGGCTGCATGGGTTGTTGTCGATGGAACGCGAACCACGACAGGCCATGAGACCTGCACGGGCCTTTCCCACCAACGGTCAGCTTGCCATCGACTGAAAGGCCCATGAAATCGAGCCTGTGCTTCTTCTATGTACGAGATTCCCGACTTTCAGGTGACGGAATTTCATACACAAACAGGACACGCCTGCTTACTCAAAATGGCGAGGAACCTTGCAATGCCACACAGCCAAAAGGTTGATCAAGACCCATTTCTCGCAAAACGCAGTGAATACCCTTCACTGACACAGAACATTTATCTGATCAGCCACACGCTGGGCGCCATGCCCCAGGCAGCGCGTTCGAACGCGCAGGAATTTCTCGATGGCTGGGAGCTGGAAACCTTCCACACGCTGGAGCGTGCATGGATTCCGGCGATGGAGTCGTTGGCGAACACCATCGCTCGCGTGCTCGGCGTAGCACCGAACACCGTGACGCTGCAACCCAACTGCTCCACGGCGCTGGCCGTCATTGCCTCGGCGCTGCGGGCTGATGGTGCGCGCCGCCGCGTGGTCTATGACGACCTGAACTTCACCACGGTCCACAACGTCTGGCAGGTGCAGGAACGCCATGGCCTGGAGATGCAGATTGTGCCCTCGCCCGATGGCATCTCGCTGCCAACCGAAGCCTTGATCGCAGCGATCGATGAGCGCACCTTGGTCGTTCCGATCAGCCATGTGCAGTTCCGCAATGCCGCGATGTATGACGTGCCCCGCATCGTCGAGCGCGCGCACGAGGTCGGCGCGCTGGTATTCCTCGACTGCTATCAGTCTGCCGGCATTGTGCCGCTCGAACTCGAGCGCTGGGGCGTGGACCTCGCTTGCGGTGGCTCGATCAAATGGGCTTGCGGCGGCCCCGGCGTTGGCTACCTCTACGTCAATCCGAAGGTGGCCGCGCGGCTCGAACCGACGATGACCGGCTGGCTCGCACACGAAGACCCTTTTGCGTTCGAACTCGGACCGATGCGCTATGCCCAGGGCCCGTGGCGCTTTGCCAGCGGCGTGCCGGCGATCCCGTCGATGTACACCGCACGCGCCGGCTGGGAAGCCATTGACCAGTTGGGAGTCGAAGCGATACGTGCCAAGTCATTGCGACAAACGGCGTTCGTGCGCGAACAGGCGTTGCAACGCGGCTGCCGCATCCAGACACCGTCGGCCGATGATGCGCGCGGCGGCACGATGACGATCGATTTCCCTGGCGCCCAGCAAGCTTGCAGCATGCTGCAGGAGCGGCACATCCTGGTTGACTTCCGGCCACGCGGCGGCATGCGCATCAGCCCCCATTTCTATACCTCCGATGACGAACTCGATGCACTGTTCACAGAACTCGACATCGTGCGCGCATCCCTCTGAACAGCCGCCATGACCGACCATCCGACCATCGACGCGCTGTTTCGGCGCAGTGTGCAGCAGCATCCGCAACGCGACTTCCTGCGGCATGTGCGGGCTGACGGCCCGGCCCTGCGGATCGAAGCCACGACCTACGCCGAAGCCGCTTCGCGCACGGCCGCCACGGTATTGAGCCTGCGAGAACTGGGCTTGACCCGAGGTGACACAGTCATCTCATGGTGCGACGATGCCGTCGGGTCGATCTATTTTTTCCTGGCCTGCTTTCACGTCGGCGCCATCCCGATCCCGCTCGCGCCGTCGTTCTCGATCGACTACCTCCAGCGCGTCGCGCAACGCACACAGGCGCGCTGGTATGCCGCGCCCCCTGCCGAGGCCGCTCGGCTGCTGGAATGCGGGTTGCCCACGCTGTGTTTCAGCATCGCCGACACTCTGCCCGCTCCATCAGGCGCCGCATGGCTGGACGGGCATGCCAGTATCGAGCCCGGGGCCACGTTGCGCATCCTGACGGATGCGAGCCGCGATCATGGCGCTGGCGATGCGCTGATCATCACGCCGACCTCGGGCAGCACCGGCGAGCCCAAGCTGCCGATGTGGAGCCACCGCTCGATGGCGCATGCAGCCGACAATCTGCGCATCGCGCTGGGCTGGTCCGAGGCCTCCGCCGCACGCGCGCTGCTGGCCAATGCGCCAACGCATGGCCTGGGGCTCACGCTGATCAGCGGCGCACTGCAGGTGGGCGCAACCCTGTGCGTGCCGAGCCAGATCGACACCCAGACACCGCTGGCCGAGGTGCGCGCCCTCGATTTCAGCCACTCCTTCATGACGCCGCGCGTACTGAAATCCCTGCATGAACAGCATCTGACACAGACAGAATCGAACCGAGCCTCGCCCTGGTTCGGGCCTGGCGCGCAAGCGATCGCCTTCGCCGGCGCGCCACCGCCGCTCGAGCTGTTTCCGGCGCTGGCGGCGCAGGGCGTGGACCCGATCGACGTCTGGGGGTCCAGCGAAACCGGCAACATCGCCTGCAGCGAGCGCGGCCAATGGCAAGCCGGTTGCCTG
>CAHJWV010000753.1 GCA_903643055.1 Burkholderiales bacterium
GAGCGGCAGATGATCGAGTGGCAGTCACCGTTGGACGATGTCACTCGTGCAGCAGCGCCAATCAAGCCACCGCCGCAACGATCACCAGGCATCATCACCAAGCAATAGCGCTGCCGTCGTGATCGAGGAAGCTGCCGTTGTCCGACGGGCCCAGCCCGGCGATCACGCGCCGCATGTGGCCGACGCTGTCTTTCACGTCCAGATCGGCGCCGTTACCGCCCATGTCGGTCCGCACCCAGCCGGGGTGGAAAGCCACGCAGACCGCGCGGCCAGCCAACACCAGCGACGCGTCTTTCAGCACCGAATTGACCGCCGCCTTCGACGCGCGGTACAGCCAGCCGACCGCCGATGAACGCGGGCCGATCGCGCCCATGCGCGACGAGATCACCGCCAGCTTGGCCAAAGGCGCCAGGGCCTGGGCGAACTGCGGGATCACGCGCATCGGGCCCAGCACATTGGTGTGCATCACCTCATCGAACTGCACTTCGCTGGGTGGCTCCAGCACGTTGTGGCGCGGGCCATAGATACCCGCACAAACCACCGCCACATCGAATGACTCACCATCGATCTGCCGGGCCAGGCGCGACGCACTCTCGGCATGGCTCACGTCGAGTTCGATCGCCGTGGCACCCAAGGCCTTCAGCGCGGCCAGGCCATCGGCACTGCGCGCCGTGGCCGTGACCTTCGCGCCAGCCTCGCGGTACTGCCGCACGAACTCCAGGCCGATGCCGCGCGAGGCACCGATGATCAACAAATTCATTCCGCTTCCTTCACAAGAATGGTGCCGCGGCCGATGACCGACGGCTTGTCTTCCGTGGCCGCGGCCACGCCATCGAGCTGCACGATCCAGCCCCCCAGCTTGGCATTGCGCTCGACGGACGCCACCTTCCAGGTCATCAGCAGATCCTGTTCGGCAAACACCGGCTGCTTGTAGGCGAAGTTGAAGTTCAGGCAGAGCATCTCTCGGCGCAGCCCGTCGTCAGAGCGCGAGAAGTGCGTCGCGACCAGGCCGGTCATGATGGCCGAGGTCTGCTGCCCGGTCGCGATGATCTCGCCGAAGCGAGCACGCTGCGCCATCTGCACGTCATGGTGCAGCGGATTCTCGTCATGCGTCATGCGCGCGAACTGCGCAATGTCTTCACGCGTATAGCGCAACTTCTTGCTGATCTTTTCACCGACGAACACCAGCCGCGGGCCGAGCACCACATCGTTCAAGTTGTCCCCCTCGTCAAGCCTGTTCGGCCGCAATCGCTGCCGCTACACCGCCGCCGATCCATCACGCATCGACGCCCTGTTTTCTATCTCATTTTCGCAAAGCCCCGAATTGCGTGAGGCTGATGCAGCCGCCGCATGCTCCGGTCAGATGGCTCGGCATACAGGCGCGAGCCCCATCACATCGTGACATTACCGCGACTGGCATGCGATCGGTGTGGGCCCGTGATCGTCCCACGAATGCGCACGTTCGTGCACAAGGTTTGGCAGCGAACCACTGATGCATGGGCGCGTTTGCAACATGGTTTGAAGATGCGGCGCATGCATCAGGCTGTGTTCAGCCCCACGGGAAAGATCACCACGCGTGATTTCAGGAATCACCCCTGTCACGCAGCGGGGGGCTCAGCCCAAATCGTCATCGATCGAAGTGTCTTGCGACCACACGGGGTCAACAGGCTGTGCAAGCTGTGGCGACTGCCCGATACGCTGAATTTCACGGCGATGATTTTTGAAACGCCGGATCGCCTCATAGGGAAAGACGTCATGCACATGGCCGGCCAGGATGCGCTCCTTGTGCCCTTGCCAGAACGCCGCATCGAGCAGGTCGGCGTGATGCCTCATGAACACCTCACGCACCGAAGGGTTGCCCAGCAAAAAGGGCTCGAAGGTTTCGGGGAACACATCCTTCGGACCCACGCGATACCAGATCTCGCCGGACATCTCGTCTTCTTCGTTGCGTGGCGTCGGCACGCGCCGAAACTCGCAATCGCTCAGATATTCGATTTCGTCATAGTCATAGAACACGACCTTGCCATGGCGCGTGACGCCGAAGTTCTTCCACAGCATGTCGCCCGGAAAGATGTTGGCTGCCACCAGGTCCTTGATCGCATTGCCGTATTCGATCACCGCATGCTCGCGCCGCTCAGGCGCGGCTTCCTGCAGATAGATGTTCAGCGGCACCATGCGCCGCTCGATGTACACATGCCGGATCACGAGGTCGTGGCCCTCTTCCTCCAGCACGCTCGGGCAGTAGTGGCGCAGCTCAGCGATCAGTTCGTCATCGAAGCGTGTGCGCGGAAAGGCCACATTGCTGTACTCCAGCGTGTCCGCCATGCGGCCCACCCGGTCATGCTGTTTGACCAGCAGGTATTTGCTCTGAATCAGCTCGCGCGAAGTGTCTTTCTGGGGTGGATAGAAGTCCTTGATGACCTTGAAGACGAACGGGAACGACGGCAGATCAAACACCAGCATCACCATGCCCTTGATGCCGGGCGCGATCCGGAAATGGTCACTGCTGTGCCGCAGGTGCGCGAGGAAATCGCGATAGAACAGATTCTTGCCCTGCTTTTGCAGCCCCAGCGCGTTGTAGATCTCCGAGCGTGGCTTGCGCGGCATCATCGATCTCAGAAACTGCACGTAAGCCGACGGCACTTCCATGTTGACGAGGAAATAGGCGCGGGCAAAGCTGAACAGCATCTGCAGGTCGTCTTCACCGAACAAGGCCGTGTCGATCGTCAGTCGGCCACCGGCGCCCAAAACATCGCTCGCTGCCGCATCGGCCTGATCAGGCAAGGCCGCGGTGTGCAGGATCGGCAATGCAAACGGCAGCTCCTTGAAGCCATTGATGATCTTGCCGACCACGTAAGCGCCCTTGTTGCGAAAGAACAGCGAGCTGAGCACCTGGATCTGAAAGTTCGCGCGCGGCAGGAAGTCGCCCATCTGCTGATGAACCGCCAGCAGCACGTGGTCAATGTCGCGCGGCAGGTCTTCGAACTCCCGCTCCAGCTGGAAGTTATGAATCAACCGCAGCCAGGTCTCGCGCAGCGTGTCTTTCGTCGGGTAATAGGCGCGGTAGGTCGGCAAGGCCGCCGGCTCGTCGTTCTCGATGTATTCGGTCGATACCGCAGGCCGCAGAAAGATGAAGTCGTTGTGGAAGTAACTTCGGTGCAGGATCTTCGTCGTCACCGAATTGAAGAAGGTCTCGGCCAGCTCGGGCTGGTGGTGGTTGGTCAGCAGGCCGATGTAATGCAGCTTAATTTGCTGCCAGACCTCCATCGACAGGCGGCTGACCTTGAACTCCGTCTGCAGCCGCTCGGCCGCTTCATCGACCCGCTTGTCATAGAACTCGATGCGCTCGCGCTGTGCGCGCTGCTGCCCATGCCAATCGGCCGCTTCGAACCGAAACTTGGCTTCGGCGCTGGCCGCGCGGAACAAGGTGTAGTGCCGGTCAAACCCATCGAGCAGGGCCTGGGCGATGTCGAATGCGCGAAGGTCCGTCAGCTCTTGCGGGAAGACGGCCCGGCGCATCAGCGGCCTTCGAGTACGTCGTAGCGCAGCTTCACTGCCGCGATCGCCTGTTCATACACCGTCAACACTTCATCGGCCCGGCTCACCGTCATTTTGAGGTCTTGCAGCAGGCCGTTGCTCAGGCCATAGAACCAGCCATGGATCACCAGCGGCTGGTTCAGGCTCCAGGCGTCCTGTACGACCGTGGTCTGGCAGGCATTGAGCGCCTGCTCGACCACGTTGAGCTCGCACAACGCATCGACGCGGCGCTCCGTGCTGACGGTGTCGAGCCAGAGCTGATGCCGGTTGCGCACATCCTGCACATGGCGGATCCAGTTGTCGGCCAAACCAATGCGCCGGTCATGCAAAGCCGCTGCGACGCCACCGCAGCCGGAATGCCCGACCACGATGATGTGCTTGACCTGCAGCATGTCGGTCGCGTACTGGATCACCGACAGGCAGTTCAGGTCCGAGTGCACCACCACGTTGGCCACGTTGCGGTGCACGAACAGCTCGCCCGGCAACAGCCCGACGAGATCATTCGCCGGCACCCGGCTGTCAGCACAGCCGATCCACAAATACTGAGGCGCCTGCTGCTTCAGCAGCGCAGTGAAAAAGCCAGGGGTCCGGTTCTCGACATCAGCCGCCCAGCGGCGGTTGCTGACGAAGAGGTCGGAAAGGTCTTGGGAGGGGGAAGCGGCGTTGGTCATGGGTGGATTGTCTCGCAAGCGCCATGGGCCGTTTTGGGCAAGGAAAAGCCGCCT
>CAHJWV010000754.1 GCA_903643055.1 Burkholderiales bacterium
GCCGAGATTGGTGGTGATCGAACAAAGCCGGGTCCTGTCGATCACATGGAACGCGCGTTGCCGCGCCAGCGTGGGCTCGTCCGACGAGGCTATCTTCAAGGTGAAAGAGATGACCGCACCGCCACAACCCGATTGCTGCGCCATCGCCAGCGCATGCTGCGGGTGCGACATCAGACCCGGATAAAACACGCGCTCGACCTGCGGCTGAGCTTCGAGCCACGAGGCCAACTCCAGCGCACGTGCCGATTGCGCCTGCATGCGGATCGACAAGGTCTCCAGCCCTTTCAACACCACCCAGGCATTGAAGGGCGACAGCGACATGCCGGCGCTGCGCATCACCGGCATCAACTTCTCGGCGATCAATGATTCACTGCCGCACAGCGCGCCGGCAATGACCCGGCCTTGCCCATCGAGAAACTTGGTGCCCGAATGAACGATCACATCCGCGCCCCATTCGACGGGCCGCTGCAAAGCCGGAGAGCAAAAGCTGTTATCGACTGCCAGCAACGCGCCGTGCCCGTGAGCGATGTCTGCAAGCGCGCGCAAGTCGCAGATCTCGGTCAGCGGGTTCGTCGGCGATTCGGCGAACAGCAAGCGTGTCTGCGGCCGAACGGCCTCGCGCCAAGCTTGCACGTCGTGCTGGGCGACGAAGGTGGTCTCAACACCGAACTTCCCGAACTCCCGGCTGAGCAGCATCACGGTGGAGCCGAACACGCTCTGCGAGCAAACGATGTGGTCGCCGGTCTTCAAGCAACCCAGGCCCAGCAGCAGGATCGCGCTCATGCCGCTGGAAGTGGCGATGCAGGCTTCGGTCCTTTCGAGCGCGGCCAGACGGCGTTCGAACATCGTCACCGTCGGGTTCGTGAAGCGCGAATAGATGAAGGCTTCTTCTTCGTTGGCAAAGCGCGCTGCGGCGGTGGCCGCATCGGGCTGCACATAACTGCTGGTCAGGAACAGCGCCTCCGAGTTTTCGCCCCAAAGGCTCGGCGGCAAGCCTTCGCGCACCGCCAGGGTGTCCGGCCGCAGATCGGCCGGCAAGTCCACGCGAGGGATGCGCTTTGGAGTCATGCGCCATATTCCGACGCGCTTTGCAAGGCCAAGCGGCTGCGGTCGTTGGTTTCTTCTTCGTCGCCTTGCGTGGCGCGCTGCGTGGCGATTGCATCGAAGTCGGCCAACGAGACATCGCCGGTCACGTAGTGGCCATCAAAGCAGGACGCCTCGAAGCCGGCCAACCCCGGGTTCAGCGCCCCGACCACTTTCTTCATTGCCGCAACATCTTGGTAGATCAGCGCATCAGCGCCAATGAACTGGCGGATCTCTTCGATGCTGCGGTTGTGGGCAATCAGCTCCTGGCTGGTCGGCATGTCGATGCCATAGACATTCGGATAACGCACTGGCGGTGCGGCAGAAGCCATGTAGACCTTGCGCGCGCCGGCATCGCGAGCCATCTGCACGATCTCTTTCGAGGTGGTGCCGCGCACGATGGAATCGTCGACCAGCAACACGTTGCGGCCCTTGAACTCGACGCCGATGGTGTTGAGCTTCTGGCGCACCGACTTCTTGCGCATGCCCTGCCCCGGCATGATGAAGGTGCGACCCACATAGCGGTTTTTGACGAAGCCCTCGCGATAAGGCTTGCCGATCTTCTGCGCCAGCTGCATCGCCGAAGGCCGGCTCGATTCGGGAATCGGAATCACCACATCGATCTCGTTAGGCGGAATCGTGGAGATCAGGCGCTGCGCCAAGGTCTCACCCATGTTCAGCCGGGCTTGATAGACGGAGATGCCATCCATCACCGAATCGGGCCGCGCGAGGTAGACGAACTCGAACATGCACGGGTTCAGCGTCGGGTTCTCGGCGCATTGCTTGGCATGGATCTCACCGTTCATGTCGATGAAGATTGCCTCGCCTGGCGCCACATCGCGGATCACGCGGTGGCCGGTGCCTTCGATGGCCACCGACTCGCTGGCCACCATCACCTCGCGGCCATCGGGCGTCACGCCTTCACCGAAACACAGCGGGCGGATGCCAAACGGGTCGCGGAACGCCAGCAAGCCATGGCCGGCAATCAACGCAACCACGGCATACGAGCCCTTCACGCGCTTGTGCACCGCCGCCACGGCCTTGAAGATCACTTCCGGCGACAGCGGCTGATCGCGCACCGCGAGTTCCAGCTCGTGCGCCAGCACATTGATCAGCACCTCGGTGTCGCTGGCGGTGTTGATGTGGCGGCGATCGATCGCAAACAGCTCTTCTTTCAGCGTGTGCGCGTTGGTCAGGTTGCCGTTATGAACCAGCACGATGCCGAACGGCGCATTCACGTAGAAAGGCTGGGCCTCTTCTTCGCTGTAGGCATTGCCCGCCGTGGGATAGCGGACCTGGCCGAGGCCCACGGGCCCGGGCAGCGCCCGCATGTTGCGGGTGCGGAACACATCGCGCACCATGCCGCGCGCCTTGTGCATGAAGCACTTGGTGTCGAGCATCGTCACGATGCCCGCCGCATCCTGCCCACGGTGCTGCAGCAGCAGCAACGCGTCATAGATAAGCTGATTCACGGGAGCTTTGGAGATCACACCGACGATGCCGCACATATCGAATCCTCGAGGTTCAGGTCGATCTGCAGGTCAAGCCGGCAGATGCTGGGAGAGTTGGGGCGGAAGCAGCGGCCGCAAGGCCGACAGGCCCGCTTGCAGCCAAGGGGCAGCTTGCGATGCCTGCCAGGGTTTGGATTTGATCAACGGCGTCATGCTGACCACGGTGGCAATCGCCAATGCCAGCATCAGGCCACGCACCAGCCCGAAAAAGCCGCCAAGCAGACGGTCGATGAAACTGAGTGGCGATGCATGGATCAACATGCGCAACAGCCGCGAGATCAGCGCCCAGGCCAGCAGCGCCGCAATGAAGGTGACAACGAATGAGGCGGCATGGTTGACGGCCGACGCGGGCGCACCGACCGGGATGTGTGGCGACACCAGCGGGGTCAGCCACTGTGCGGCAAAGTACGCCACAACCCAACCGGCCAACGACATCAGCTCGAACACGAAGCCACGCACCAAGCCGATAACAACTGAAATCGCAAGCAAGCCCAGCAACACCGCGTCAACCCAGGCGATGTCCATCATCAAAGCGTGAAGACGGCCGAGGTCAGCCCTGCCGACTTGATCTTGCTTGCGGCCTTGTCGGCCTCATCGCGCGAAGCGAATGGCCCGACACGTACGCGGATGCGGTTGCCCGCCGAGGTCTCGACAACTTGGGTATAGGTCTTCAAACCCAGCTTCTCCACCCGATGCCGCGCTTCACGCGCCGCATTGGTGTCAGAGAACGCCCCGACCTGAACGATGAACCGAACATCGGCCTGGCCGTTCAGAAGCGCCTGAGCTCGGGTGCTGTCGGCCGGCTTGACGGCAGTGGCGGCAGGTTTTGCTGCCGGTGGTTCCTCGGCCGCAGGCGTGGGCTTTGGCGCTGCCGGTTTGGAATGAGGCTCAGGCGCTGGCGCATGGGCCGATGCGGTCGATTGCGGGACAGGTTCTGGAGCAGGCGCAGTGACCGCGGGCGCCGGCGCTTCCAGCGCAGGCGGCGCAGGTGAAGGCACGGCACGGCCGGCATCGCTGCTTGATTCGGTGATCACGCTCGGCGGCACGACGATCGCGGGCCGGCCCGATGCCAGCGGCCGCATGGGAACCACGGACGCCGATGAATCCCGACGGATGATTTCGATGGGGGTGTCGATTTGCAGCGGCCGCGGCTGCGTCTCGAACAGCAGCGAAAAACCGATCACGCCGGCCGTGACGAGAATGATCGAGCCGACCAGGCGCTGACGAGCGCGCACGCGGATTTGCTGGAGAGTATCGGGCGGCTCGGCCGCGGCGGGCGCCCTGGCTGCGTCCGTTGACTTGCGCTTCAAAAATGACAGCAAACCCATGCGATGCCGGTTCCAGGTGGGCTTAAACAGGAGCGTTTGGGCGTGTCATCCACCCTTCACACCGTAACCCTTTGGGGCTCGAAGACCGAGCACTGCAGGGTGTCAGCCGATGTGTTTCGCGTTGAGGCGAGGCAGGCCGTTTTTCAACACGCCGCCTACGGTGTAAAACGATCCGAAGACCACGATTCTATCAGCGGGGTCAGCCGCATCGACTGCTGCGCGCAAGGCGCTCGCAGGGTCTGCGTGGGTTTGCGTGCTGACCGGCCCAGGGCCGCGCAAGCCGAGTTGCTGATGCATCGCAAGCAGATCGCTGGCGCCGGCCGCCCGAGGAATCGGCAGATCGCAAAAATGCCAATGGTCCACCACCGGCGCCATGCGGGTGAAGATGGCCGGCAGGTCTTTGTCGGCCATCGCACCAAACACGACATGCGTGCGCGGAAAGAAGCCCATCTGGTCGAGGTTGGCGAACAAGGCCGAGACGGCATGCGGGTTGTGGGCGACGTCCAGCACCAGCGTCGGCTGGCCGGGCACGATCTGAAAGCGCCCTGGTAGCTCGACCATCGCCAACCCGTTGCGCACGGCTTGCGCGGTGATCGGCAAGTGCTCCTGCATGGCCTCGAATGCGGCCAGCACGCCGGAAGCATTGAGCAGCTGATTCGCACCGCGCAGTGCCGGATAGGCCAGGCCGTTGAAACGCTTGTGGCGCCCGGCCCAAGCCCATTGCTGCCACGCGCCTGAGGGGCCTTGTTGGCCGGCGTAGTTGAAGTCATGGCCGATGCGGCGCAGGTCAGCGCCGATGGCCTGTGCATGGTCCATCACGCTTTGCGGCAACACCGGGTCGCTGACGACCACCGGCTTGCCCGGGCGCATGATGGCCGCCTTTTCACGGCCGATCGACTCGCGATCCGGGCCGAGGTATTCGGTGTGGTCGATGTCGATGCTGGTGATGATGGCGCAGTCGGTGTCGATCACATTGACTGTGTCAAGGCGGCCGCCAAGCCCGACTTCGAGGATCACCATGTCTAACGGCGCCTGCGACAGCAACCGCAGGATGGCCATCGTCGTGAATTCGAAATAGGTCAGCGCGAGATCGCCGCGGGCCTGTTCCACCGCTTCGAAGTGCGGAATCAGCGCCTCGGCCGACACCATGTCGCCATTGACGCGGCAGCGCTCTTCGAAATGAACGAAATGAGGCTTGATGTAGAGCCCGACGCGGTAGCCGGCCTGCAAGGCGATCGACTCCAGCATCGCGCAAGTCGACCCTTTGCCATTGGTGCCCGCCACCGTGAACACCGGAACATGGAAGGCGAGGCCCAGCCGGCTCTTGACCTGTTGGCTGCGCTCCAGCGTCATATCGATGGTCTTCGGATGCAGACGCTCGCAGTGCGCCAGCCATTCATCCAGCGTGGTCGGGTAGGTCATGAACTTGAAACGAGACTTGAAAAAAGCTTCTTCTGAAAAAACAAGGGCGGCCCAGGCCGCCCTCTGCGATCGAAGCGCGGCGCGTCAGGCCACGGCATCAGCGCTTTGGCGCTGCAGCATTGCGAGCGATTTCGCAATCACGGCACGCAGCTCACGCCGGTCGCAAATCGCATCGATGGCCCCGGTTTGCACAAGGAACTCCGAGCGCTGAAAACCTTCCGGGAGCTTCTCGCGCACGGTATCGGCAATCACGCGCGGGCCGGCGAAGCCGATCAAGGCTTTTGGCTCGGCGATCACCATGTCGCCCACGAACGCAAAGCTGGCCGACACGCCGCCCATCGTCGGGTCGGTCAGCACGCTGATGTAGGGCAGCTTGGCTTTGGCCAGCAGCGTCAGCGATGCATTGGTCTTGGCCATCTGCATCAGGCTCAGCAAGCCCTCTTGCATGCGCGCGCCGCCGGTTGCAGTGAAGCTGATGAACGGCACCTTTTGTTCGACGGCGGTTTCCACGCCACGAACGAAACGCTCACCGACCACCGAGCCCATCGAGCCCCCCATGAAGTCGAATTCGAAGCACGCCGCGACCACCGGAATGGTGTGCACCGCGCCGCCCATCACGATCAGCGCGTCGGTCTCACCGGTGTTCTCCATCGCGTCTTTCAGACGCTCCGTGTACTTCTTGCTGTCTTTGAATTTCAGCGCGTCGACCGGCAGCACTTCCTGGCCGATCTCATAGCGGCCTTCGCCATCCAGGAAGGCATTCAGCCGCGCACGTGCGCCGATGCGGTGGTGATGCCCGCATTTCGGACAGACATTGATGTTTTGCTCGAGGTCATTCTTGTAGAGCACCGTCTCGCACGACGGGCATTTGATCCACAAACCTTCGGGGACGGTCCTGCGTTCGCTCGGATCCGTTTGCTGCATCTTGGGCGGCAACAGTTTTTCAAGCCAGCTCATGCGAGAACTCCTTTGGTTGAATCAAGTGCGGCACGAATTTCGGTGATGAATGCCGCGCCGGCAGACACGACATTGTCGCGCGTTTGGGTTTCCAGCAATTGCACGATGCGAGATCCGATCACCACCGCATCGGAAACATCGGCCACCGCACGGGCAGTCACTGCATCTCGGATGCCAAAGCCGACACCTACCGGCACCGAGACCTGCGCCTTGATGCGCGGCACCATTTCAGCCACCGCCTGGGTGTCCAGGTGGCCCGCACCTGTCACGCCTTTCAGCGACACGTAGTAAACGTAGCCGCTGGCAATGCGCCCCACGTCCTTCATGCGCTGCGTTGTGGAGGTCGGCGCCAGCAGGAAGATCGGGTCCATCTGATGCGACTTCAATCGCGCGGCGAAGGCTTCACATTCTTCTGGCGGATAGTCGACGACCAGCACGCCGTCAACACCTGCTGCATTGGCATCCTTGACGAACGCGTCCGCGCCCAGGCGCTGCTCATAGCGCTCGATCGGGTTCGCATAGCCCATCAACACGATGGGTGTCGTGTTGTTGGTTTGGCGAAAAGACTTCACATAGCCGAGCACCTGCATCATGCCGATGCCTTTGATCAACGCACGCTCGGCCGCGCGCTGAATCACCGGGCCGTCTGCCATCGGATCTGAAAACGGCACACCGAGCT
The DNA here is from genome assembly GCA_903643055.1 of Burkholderiales bacterium. Next base: position 6,981 of record CAHJWV010000754.1, read on the forward strand.
CGATGACATCGGCGCCTGCAGCAGCCATTGCCAACATCAACTCGACCGTGGCATCGGGGTAAGGATCGCCGGCCGTGATGTAAGGAATCAGCGCCTTGCGCCCCTGGACCTTCAGTGCGGCAAAGGTTGCATCGATGCGGCTCATGCGGCCCCCTTGACGCTGCGACCGGCTTGCGACGGGCGATCGAAATATTCGGCGCCAGATAGATCAGCCACCGTTCCAATGTCTTTGTCGCCACGCCCGGACAGATTCACCAACAGGTGCTGTTCGGGGCGCAGGCTCGGCGCGAGCTTCATCGCATAAGCCACGGCATGCGACGACTCCAGTGCCGGGATGATGCCTTCGGTTCGACAAAGGTGATGGAAGGCCTTCAGGGCTTCGGCATCGGTGATGCCAACGTACTCGGCGCGCCCGATGTCCTTGAGATAAGCATGCTCGGGCCCGACGCCAGGGTAGTCGAGACCCGCCGAGATCGAATGCGTCTCGGTGATCTGGCCGTTATCGTCTTGCAGCAAGTAGGTGCGATTGCCATGCAAGACACCGGGGGAGCCGCGCGTTAGGCTGGCCGAATGCTTGCCTGAATCGAGGCCCTGCCCCGCAGCTTCGACGCCGATCAGCCGCGTGCCTTCATGAGGAATGTAGGGATAGAAAATGCCCATCAGATCGG
>CAHJWV010000755.1 GCA_903643055.1 Burkholderiales bacterium
CGAGCTGCCCAGCACGTCGAGCGTGATGTTGCCGCTGACCGAATGCGTGCTATTGGTGCCGTCGCCCCACACGGTCAGGTAGGTGTTGTCGGTGTACAGGTTGTACGACAACTTGTTGGCGCCGCTGCTCATGCGCCTGGTGGCGTAGGTGCCGCCGCCAGTACTCAGATCGATCTTGTACGGGATCAACAGGCCCGCCACGCCGCCGCAGCCCACCTGCATCGTCGTGACGGAGGTCGTTGCACTGCCGGACAGCGGGTTGTAGTTTCCAAAGCTCAAAGTGGAGGTACTGGCGTTGCAGCTGCAGCCGGCCAGTGCGAGGCAGGCCGCCTGCGACGGCGTGCTCCAGCCGACGAGGCCGAGCACGGCGATCCAGCGCAGCAGCCACGCGAATGGAAGGTTTCGTTTCATTGGCACAGCACCGGGCCCAGTTCGGGCACTTCGTCCATGTCGGCCTTGAGTGTCAGGGTCGCACCGCATTCACCGCCTTGCCAGCGGGCATGCACCCGGGTGCGCATGCCCAGGCCGGAAACAAAGGCCTTGCCGTCGAAGCCGACCGGGAATTCGCGCGTCTGCCCGGCCACGGTTACGTCGCTGCCCGGCGGCACCGGCTGGCCGCTGGGCAGCACGAGCCGGAAGCTGGCCGCCAAAGTGCGCGTCACCGCGATGCGCAGCGACGTGCCGCTGTGGGCCGCGGGTGTCAGCACGGCGTCTTGGCGTTCGACTTCGGCATCGAAAGGCAGGTCGCCGAGGTTGATGCTGATGAGGTTGGGCTCATAGCCGCGCAGGCCGCTGATGAAGGCCCGGCCATGCTGATCGGTGCGGGCCACCGGCCGGTTGTCATGCAGCACCTGGACGTCCGGGTAGTCGTCGACCTCGACCACCGCGTAGCTGCCTTCGATGCGGCGGCTGAGGAACATGCTGTTGCTCATCCAGGCCACGCCGCCGCTGACACCGAGGCGCACGTCGTTGCTGTCCGCGGTGTGCGCCAGGCCGGCACTGAAGCTGGCCTTGTCGGTCTGCCACACGCCTTGTGCGCTGCTGCGTTGCAGGTCGCCGCGATCGGCCGACAGCTGGTAGCCGAAGCCCTCGCCCGCCGGCAGCGAGCGCTGCACCGACAGCGAATTGAGCGTGCTGGTGTTGGCGCCATCGCGGGTGCGGGTATGGGTGGCCTGCGCGCTGGTGCGGGCGTCCAGCACCTGCGTCAGGCTGACCGCGACCGTGGTGCTGCTGCGGTCGAGGTCGCGCAGGAAAAAGAAGCCGATGGCGCCGAAGCTGCCGAGGTTGCGTGAGGCGTTGAGCGATGCGATGCGGGTGCGTTCGCCATCCCAGGTAGTTTGGAACACATAACCCGCGCCCAGGCCGAGGCCGCGCCAGCTTCCGCCGAACGAGCCGCTGGCACTGATGCGGGGCGAGCCGGCGTCGCTCTGCTGGCCGATCTGGCGGAAGTTGCGGCTGTTGTAGCTGAGCTGAAGGCTGCTGCTGACGGCATTGTTCTGTCGTTCGCCGCCAGCGCTGAGCATCACACCGGCGCCTGGTGAACTGCGGCTGCCTGCGAGCGACAGGCTCGTCCTGCCGAACGAAGGGATCAGCCACAGGCCGGTGGCGCCTGCGGTCAGCTGGCCAGGCGCGGCTTCGGCGTGATATTCGCGGGTGAAGCTGTCGGTGACGCCCAGGCGGTCGGTCACGCTGCCGATCACGCGGCCATAGTGGTTGCTTTCGAGGCCGTAGTCTTCGCGCACCCGGCCCAGCTCGTACGAGAACGAGCGCAGGCCCGAGCGCAGCAGCGACGGGCTCACGTAATACGGCTGCACGATCACCTGCTCGCGCCCGAGCAGGTCGCGCACGACCATGCGCACCTGGCCCTGGCCGGTGACGATCGGCAGGTCGGTCAGATCGAATGGACCGGCGGGAATCTGGCTCTGCAGGCGGTGGCTGTTGTTCACGTAAACATCGACGGTCGACGGCAGCGCCGCCTCGCCGCGCATCGAGGGCAGCGGAAAGCTCAGGAAACCCGGTTGCAACGAGAAGTCGGTGCTCCACTGCACACCGGCGAAGCGCACGGCGCGGCCCCAGGCGCCGGCGCGGCTGATGCTGTCGCCCAGGCGCAGGCTGGCCAGCTTGTCGGGCACGTCGACGGTCCAGGTGCTGTCCAGCCGCAGCGCGGTCGTGTCCATGCTGTCGTTGCGCACGAGCCCGGTGAAGCGCCCGGTGCCGTACGACGAAAAGCCGCCGATCTCGATCAGCCCGCTGCGCCAGGCTTGGCCGATGCGCGAGCTGCCGCTGTTGGCGTTGCGCTGCCATTGCAGGTCGTAGTTGACGTAGCCGCCACGGGGCAGGGTGGCGTGGGTGATCGGTGTGGGCGCGTCGAAGTCCATGCGCGCGCCAGCGAAGACCGTGGCCGGCGCGTTGATCATCAAGGTTTGGCTGGATTCGTCGATGCGCCAGTGCAGGCCGGGCATGCCGTTGAGCGAATGGAACTCCTGGCCGTCGAGCAGGATCGGTGGATCGTTCGGCGCACGCAGGTGCATGGTGTTCCAGACCTGCGCCGGAATGGCGAACACGCCCGGGCCTTGCAGCACGGTGATGGCTTCGTCTTGCGCGATGCCGTTCAAGCTCACGGCCAGCAGCATCGGCCACAGCGTTTGCGTCGACGGGTCGGCGTTCGACGCGGCGGCATGGGCCAACGCGTCTTTCGGCGTGAAGCCGAGCATCGCGCGCGCCGGGGTCATTCCCAGCGCCGCCATGCCCAACCCCAGACCGGCCGCGCGCAAGGTCTGGGTGAGTCGGTGGCGGACGGCTTCAGTTGAAAGCCAGTTCGAGCGCGACATGCTGCGGACCGCGATCAGTCATCACTTCCAGTGTCAGCGGGCTGCCCACCTCCACGCCACCCGGATTGCTGAGCGCGAAGCTGCGCGTCTCGCCGGGAAACAGCACCGTGCCGGAGCTGTTGTCTGAGGTGTTGAGCTGCTTCGGGCTGCCATCGCGCACGCGCAGCGCGCCGACCTTGTAGTGCACGTTGCCGGCGTTCTCGACGCTGGCGACGATCTGGCCCTGGGCATTGCGCGCCGCCTTCCAGCGCTCATCGCGGTTGACCGTTTGCGGCGCCACATAAACCGGCACGCGCATCGTGACCAGCACCCGCACGCTGCCGCTGACGCCGGCGCTGTCGGTGATCTTCACCGAGGGCACTTCGCGCAGCACCATGCGGTAGGTTGTCTCCTGCTGGGAATTCGCGCTGCGCCGCAGGCCCACGCGCACGATCTGCGTCTGGCCGGGCTGGATCGTGAAGACAGGCGGATTGACGAGCAGGTCGCTGGTCGGGCCGTCTTTGTCGATACCGCCTTCACGCTTCCATGCGATGGCATCGGCTTGCAGCACCACGGCCTCGGTGCCGTTGTTGATGACCTGCACCGTCGAGCGGTCGTGGTTGCGATCGAGCTGAACAGACACCGGCATGATGCCGATGTCGGCGGCCTGGGCCGGCTTGACCAATAGCAAAGAACTCAGCGCGGCTAGGCCGGCAACGAAAGAGGCGGCTTTTTCCATGTCGTGCTCCCGTTGAGTTAGTAGGTGATCGTGACGGTCACGGTGTCGCTGTAGGTGCCCGGCACGCTGTTGGCGAGCGTAGGCAGCCGGCCGTAGATCGTCAGTGTCTGGGTGCTGCCGGTGCCAGTGCCGTTCGAGGTCGAACTCGATGCCGTGCCATCGCCCCAGACGGTGGAGCGCCCGGAGTCGGTGTAAAGCT
>CAHJWV010000756.1 GCA_903643055.1 Burkholderiales bacterium
ATCTGCTCATGGCCGCGGTGCGGGCAGTGCGACTGGTCGTCGACACAGGCATCCACGCCATGGGCTGGAGTTACGAGAAGGCCGTGTCCTACTTTTCCGAGAAGACTGGGTACGAAGAGCGTGCAGCCCAACTCCAGATCGAGCGCTACATGGCACAGCCTGGACAGGCCCTTGCCTACGCCGTAGGACGAATGTCGATCGAGACACTTCGCGAATCCGAGCGCTTGGCGAAGGGGCCCCGCTTCTCGCTGCCTGAGTTCCATGCTGCCGTCCTGCAACGCGGCGCGCTGCCTCTATCGGTACTGGAGCAGGTCATCGGCCGGATCCCGCTCAAGAGATGAGCCGGGAAACGGCAAGTCCGGCTTCAGTGGCATCTCGCCGTGCGTTCGAGTTGGTGTATTGCCCCGCTCAGCGACCATCGTCATCGCGCACTCGTGAACGCGCTGTGGGTAAGTACGGCATCGTTGCGCAGTGGATGATGGCGGCGGGCTGGTCACGCATTGGTCAGCAATTCAAGTCCGTGACCGTCAAGGTCCCTGAACATGGCGCCGAAGTACGTCGCGCTGATATAGGCATTCGCGCGGCGCGAAGATGTCCAGGGCGCCTGCGCCGAGTGCGGCCTCGTGCACTTGCGCGACCAGCGCGCGTGAAGCAGCGGCAAGCGCGACGTGCGTCCCCTTGGCCACAACAGGCTCGCCCCCTGCCACCGGATAGAGAAAGAACGACCAATGGGAGGTGGTCCCGAAGGCAGCCTCGGCGCCACTTTCTCGCAAGAGTGACATGCCCAGCGGCGTCAGTGCGCGCTGGTTGAAGGCAATCACTTCGGCGTACCGGTACGTCCCCAGGAAACGTGTTCGATCATCTCGTGCTCCGACCGAGCGCATCTGCGATGCGATCAACTGGTGAGTGGGTGTTAAGGCCCGACGGCCTGCGAAGGCGGAAAGTCCCGGTCGCGGTCAGGCCGGCGAACCATCGTGGGTCTCTCCGGTCAAGGGCGTCGCAAGCATTGAGGAACGCCGCTCGAACTCGTCGAACCATGCCGTCAAGCGCGGCCGTCCTTCGCGAAACCCCGGATGCTGCCGGAATTCCAGCCAGCTCAATGCGGTGGCCAGCCCGATGTGACCGACATGGACTTCAGGGTCAAGGAGCGGTTGCCGCTCAAGCCAGTCATAGCTGGCGATCAGCTTCTGGGTGAAGCCCTCGGCAAGCGCCGGGTATCGCAGGTGCTCCGGCCGACGAACGGTCTCCCAGCGCAGCGAGATGCCCGCGTCCGCAAGCCCCTGCGCAACGGCCTGCAACTGCAGCGCGCACCATCATTGGCGGCCGTCGGCAGGGATCAGCCGACGCCCATCATGCAGTGTGTCGAGGTAGGCGCAGATGACATCGGAGTCGAACAACGTCGGGCCTCCGGGGCAGACAAGCACAGGCACTTTGCCCAAGGGGTTGTGCGCGAAGACTTCATCATTGCGCAAGGTCGGGCTGGTCTCGTGTGGGGCCACCTGGATGGCATCGCCCAGGCCTGCCTCAAGCGCAAAGACCAAGGCCTTGCGCGCGTACGGCGAATGCGTCTGGTAGAGAAGTTTCATGGGTCTCCTATGAATTGCATCGGGCGTCGTGCATGCCGTGAAATCGTACGGGCGGCAGTGAGAGGCTTCGCCGCAAGCGGCGCCCTTCGGATGCGCAAAAGCCGTGATCCAACGACAGTAAACTTCGAAAAACATGGAACTGGATCCGTTTGACCGCCAGCTGTTGAACCTCGTGCAGGAGGACTCAGCCCAAACTACCGAGCAGTTCGCCGAGAAGGTCCGACTTTCTGCTTCGGCGATTCAACGGCGCCTGCGCCGCATGCGCGAGCAGGGCATCATCGTGCGCGAGATCGCCGTGGTCGATGCGCGCAAGCTGGGACGATCGACTTCTTTTGTTGTATCCATTCAAGTCGAGCGCGAACGGCCGGAATTGCTGGGTGAGCTGCGCCGTTGGCTTGCGAATCAGGAGCACGTGCAGCAGGCGTTCTACGTGACGGATGAAGCTGACTTCGTGCTGGTGATTTGCGCGCCCGACACCGAGACATATGACGCACTGATGGCGCGCCTTGTCAGTGAGAACCCCAACGTGAAGCGCTTTACCACCAACGTGGCGCTGAGTGTGGTCAAGCGCGGCCTGACCATTCCCGTGCCACTGGACACCGCCGGCTAGATGAAGGGCCGGATCGCCTCTCCGTCGACGCGCCCTCCAGGCGCACGCGGCCACCATCTCGCGGGGAATGCGCGTCGGGGCAGGCAACTTCGCAGCATTCCGTCGGCTGCAGTCGCGAAACTGGCGACATGCAAGACAAGCTCCTCGACGAACTGCGTTCCGTCCCGCTGTGGCAAGGCTACCAGCCCACGCCATTGATCGAACTACCCCTGCTGGCGCGACACGTACGCATCGAACGACTATTCGTCAAGGTCGAGGGCGCGCGCCCACTCGGCAATTTCAAGGTGCTTGGGGGACTGTTGGCCAGCTTGAGAGCCCTAGCGCGCGCCATGGGAGCCGCGTCGATCAACGAGGTCATGACCAGACGATACGCGCAGGCTCTGCCGCGCCTGGTCTGCGCGAGTGACGGCAACCATGGTTTGGCAGTTGCCGCCGCCGCTCGATCTTCTGGGACAACGGCGTCGATCTTTCTGCCACAAGGCGTGTCGCATGAAAGAAGCGCCCGAATCGAGGACTTTGGTGGAACAGTCATCCGGGTGGAAGGCACCTACGACCATGCGGTGCAACGTGCAGCAGAGGCTGCCGCCCGCGGCGATGGCCTGTTGATCCCGGACACCACGTCTGACCCACTGGACCCTGTCGTTCGCGACGTGCTGGAAGGCTACGCGCTGCTGTCCCGTGAACTCGTGCAGCAGTTCGCGTCCATTGGCGACCGGGCCAGTCACGTGTTCGTGCAGGCGGGCGTGGGGGGCCTCGCGGCTTCGCTGGCGCTGGGGCTTCGGGACCAGTTGAGAGCGCCCGGACGGATTGTGGTCGTGGAACCGGAGTCCGCAGCCTGCGTGTCACGCGCGCTGGACGCGCGGCGGCCCGTCCGGGTCGAAGGCTCGCTTGGAACCGTTGCCGAGATGCTGTCGTGCGGGCTCGCATCAGCGCCAGCGCTGGAGATCTTGTTGCGTCATCGTGCGGTCTCCGTCCAGGTCACCGATGACGCGCTGTGCGCGGCCGCCGAAGCCCTGCGGCGCATGGGCGGCCCTCAATCCACGCCATCCGGTGCCGCGGGTCTGGCCGGTCTGCTGACCGTTTCGCCGGATTCCGCTTGGCGCAGCGAACATGCATTGACGCAACAGAGTAGCGTTTTGCTCATCGCGACCGAATCGGTGGCGACCGACGCCCACCCCGCCACAAATGGAGTCGCTATAGTCAATCGGCGCTAATCGTTGCGCGGGCGACGAGGACACCACTTGGCGCTTCGAACCCGCCCACTCACGACTCAAACTTGAGGAGCTCACTGTGAGCATTTCCAGCAGATCTGCCACCGAGCGGCGCAAGCTATCCCGCGAAGCCCGCGATGCCTTTCCTGCGATAGGCGTCTTTGCGATCCGCAACCAAGCCACTGGTCAGATGCACGTCGGCTCCAGCCGCAATGCACCTGGCACGATCAATCGAATTCAGTTCGAGTTGCGTTTGGGCACCCATCCCGACAAGACTTGCAGAGAGCTTGGCAGTGCGCGCCGTCTCTCCTTGCCTTCGAGGTGCTCGAACTGCTGAAGGAGCGGTCTGATCCAGCCTTCAATTACGGCTCGGAACTGCGCGACGTAGAGCAGATGTACCGGGCGGAGCTGTGCTCTGGGAGCGACGAATGAGCTACAAGAATCTCAACGCCTGCTTGGAACGCGAGCAGCTTCACCAGTCGCGCCGAATCGATGCCCGTTGGATGACTGGCTCCCGCGTAGCGCTCCCGGTCAAGGACGGGCGCAGCCCGGCGTAGGCGATCCCTTGACGCGGCGCGCGGCGCACCCACGCTCGCGGGCTCGGGCAGGCGGCTCTTGGGCGGCCTGCCCCCGAGCCCGTCCGGCGGCGAGGACATCAGATCGTCGGTCTAACCTATCGCTCCATCTCCGGCCCTCTGCGCTGCAGAGACGGCGTCGTCAGCGGCGATCGGCTCATCCCCGGCAGTTCGCGCTGCCGCG
>CAHJWV010000757.1 GCA_903643055.1 Burkholderiales bacterium
AACGCCATGGTCAAAACCAACAAACCTTGGGACAAATCGCTTCACTGCGCTTGACTCGAAAGACAGTTACTCAGTGGTTCGAGGTACGCGATGCACATTCTGGCAATCAGTTCGACGGTGTCCCAAGGGCTCAAGGCCCGGATCGAGACCTTGCTGCCCATCGCCGCGTTGGTGCTGATCGGCTTGCTGCCGCGTACCGGGCAGGCCATGCCGATCGAGCTGGGTGGCAGCGGCCTCAAAGTGAACGTTGCCACCAACGAGAGCCCCGCGCCTTACAAGCTCAGTTCATTCATTGAACGGAAGGCTTTGCTGCGCACCCATGGCTATGCGCGAACGGTGTGGTTGCCATCGGCCACCAGCACGCAGTGGGGCGGGCAACAGGTGTCGTTCGGGCTGGCTCGCCTGAACCCGGTCTTTCGCCGCGCGCTCGGTGACAGCGATGGCAGCAATGGTGCGTCGGTGGTGCCGATCATGTGGGTGCCGGTATCGCATAACGCCAGCATGACGCTGATTCCGAATCCGGGTGGAAGCATCAAGGCCATGGTTGCGTTGCAACTGCAACTCGGCCGCTGAGACCTCTTCAGACACAACACCAGACACCACGCCAAATACCAGGCGCGCTCCGATCGTGCGGCATACAGCTGCATCACACCTTTCTGCTAAGAAATAAGTTGTACAGTACATCTAATTGACGATATAGTTCCTCCATACCCTGACGGAGGTCTCTATGAAGCGCACGATCCAGCTCCTGATCATCGACCCGCAAAACGACTTCTGCGATCTGCCCGAGACGCATCGTCCAATCCATCCGTTACGCCCCGAGCGCGAAACGCCGGCCTTGCCAGTGAGCGGTGCGCATGACGACATGCAGCGCGTGGCCGCACTGATTCGCAACGGCGGGTTGGGCCTCTCCAGCATCACGATCACGCTCGATTCGCACAACCGCCTGCACATCGCCCACCCGACCTTCTGGCAGCGCGGTGATGGCGGGGCCGTCACACCCTTCACCGCGATCACCGCTGCGCAAGTTCGCCAGGGCGAGTTCATGCCGCGCAATGCGCAAGCCCTGCCACGCGCGCTGGCTTATCTCGATCAGCTTGAAGCGCGTGGCCGCTATACGCTGATGGTGTGGCCGGTGCATTGCGAGATCGGCAGCTGGGGCCACAACGTGCATGCCGACGTGCGCGAGGCTTACAACACCTGGGAGACCGAACACCAACGCGTGGTGCGCAAGGTCGCGAAAGGGTCGAACCTCTGGACCGAGCACTACAGCGCGCTGCAAGCCGAAGTGCCCGATGAGCAAGACCCGCACACCCTGCTCAACCGGCCGCTGCTTGCCGAACTCGACACGGCCGATCTGCTGATCATCGCCGGCGAAGCCAGCAGCCATTGCGTGAAGGCGACCACCGAAGACATTGTTGATCACCTGCCGAGCGGTCGGCCGCAACGCATTGTCTTGCTGACCGACTGCATGAGCGCCGTCGGCGGCTTTCATGTGCAGCATCAGGCCTTCATCGATGACATGCGCCGCCGTGGCGTACAACTGGCGACCGCTGCCGAAGTGCTGCCCCAGTTGCAAGCCAATGCTGTCAGTTAACCGCTACCGAAAATCCCCATGATTCCCGTGATCCAACACCTGCTCGAAACCGACCTCTACAAGTTCACGATGTGGCAAACGCTGCTGCATGGGCACCCGCAAGCGCAGGTGGAATATCGCTTTGTCTGCCGCAACGAGCCGGCCTTCCCGCTGGCCGACCTGCTGCCTGAGATCAACGCCCAGCTCGATCATCTGTGCAGCCTGTCGTTCACCGAAGAAGAGTTGGCCTACCTCGCGGGTTTGCGCTTCATCAAGGCCGACTTTGTCGACTTCCTGCGCATCTTCCGTTTCCAGCGCCGCTTCATCCGCGCTCAGGCCAACGGGCCGGTATTGGAGATCGTGGCCGAAGGCCCGCAAGTGCATGTGATGGGCTTCGAAATCTATGTGCTGGCGATCGTCAACGAGCTGTATTTCCGCCGCTTCGATCAAGCGGCTGCGCTGTCGGAAGGCCGCTCGCGGCTCGATGCCAAGATCGAGTTGATTCGCCGCTTGGGCGCCGAGCCGCCTTGCGTGCATCCGTTCGAATTCTTTGATTTCGGCGTGCGCCGGCGCTTCAGCGGTGCCTGGCAGCAAGAGGTCGTGCAGCGCTTGAAGTCTGCGGTGCCGCAGTTCTTCAAGGGCACATCGAACGTGCACCTGGCGCGCACGCTCGGGCTGGTGCCCATCGGCACGATGGCGCACGAGTACCTGCAGGCTTATCAATCCTTCGGCGTGCGCTTGCGTGATTTCCAAAAGGCAGCGCTCGAAGACTGGGTGCAGGAATACCGCGGCGACCTCGGCGTGGCACTGACCGATGTAGTCGGCATGGACGCCTTTCTGGCCGACTTCGACCTCTACTTCGCCAAGCTTTTCGACGGGCTGCGCCATGACTCGGGTGATCCGGTTGAATGGGGCGAGAAGGCCCTGGCGCACTACGCCAAGCTGCGCATCGACCCGCACACCAAACGGCTGGTGTTCTCTGACGGCCTCGACGTGCCGACCGCTTTCCGCCTCTATCGCCACTTTGGCGATCGCACGCAGCTGGGTTTTGGCATCGGCACCCACCTCAGCAACGACGTGGGCTTAAAGCCGCTGAACATCGTCATGAAGCTCACGCGCTGCAATGGGCAGCCGGTTGCGAAGCTGTCTGACTCACCGGGCAAGACAATGTGCACCGATGAAACCTTTCTGGCTTACCTGCGCCAGGTCTTCCAGGTGAAGGAGCTGTGATGTTGAAGCTGACGGTGGCACAACTGAATTACTTTGTCGGTGACGTCGAGGGCAATGCCCGCAAGATGATCGAGGCAGCGCAAAAGGCGGCGCTCGAGGGGTCGGAGTTGATCGTTTTCTCCGAGCTGTCGTTGACCGGCTATTACCCTGGCGACCTGCTCGATGAATCTGGCTTCCTGGCCCGTGTGGCCAAGGGCATTGCCGCGTTGCAGAACGCTTCTCGTCAGTTGCGCGATCTGCATTGGGTGATCGGTGCGCCGGTGCCTCATCAAGGGCCAGGCAAGAAACTGCATAACGCGTTATTGGTGCTGAAAGCCGGAGAAGTGGTTTTGCGCTATGCCAAGCAGCTGCTGCCGACCTATAACGTGTTTGATGAGCGCCGCCATTTCGAGCCCCGGCCCGACGTGGCGCGTGTGCTGCGCATCGGTCAGACGCAAGTGGGCCTGCTGATCTGCGAAGACGGCTGGAACGACGGCGGCCTCGATTACGCGATCAACCCCTTCCTGCGCCTGCAGGATGCGGCGCCCGACTTGGTGGTGTCGATCAACGCCAGCCCCTCCAACATCGGCAAGCGCGAGCAGCGGCACCAGGTGTTCGGTGACGCCAGCCGGCGGCATGCGCTGCCGGTGCTGTTTGTCAACCAGATCGGCGGGCAGGATCAGATCGTCTTCGATGGCGCATCGTTCGCGGTCGAACCACAACGCGGCGTGGTCTATGAAGCGCAGCGCTTTGTCGAAGACCTTTGCACGCTGCGCTTCGAGAACGGCCGCTTCAGCCGGCCTGATGGCGCGGAGCTGCCGCCCGTGCCGGCCAGTGGCCTCTCGACGATGGCGTTTTATCAGGCGCAGATCGTTCTGGGCCTGCGCGATTACGCGCGCCGTTGCGGCTTCAGCCAGGCGGTGATCGGCTCGTCGGGCGGCATCGACAGTGCGCTGACGCTGGCTTTGGCGGTCGAGGCACTCGGCCCGCACAATGTGTCGGCCGTGACGATGCCTTCGTCGTTCTCATCGCCCGGATCGGTGGATGACTCGGTCACCCTGTGCCGCGCACTCGGCGTTGAACTCTTTACCTACCCGATCGCCGACGCGGTGGCTGGCCATGCGGCGCAGTTCGAAGCCAGCTTCAAGCGACCGCTGCAAGGCCTGCCGCTGGAGAACCTGCAGGCGCGCATTCGCGGCACCGCCTTGATGGCTTACTCCAACACCTTCGGCCATCTGCTGCTGACCACCGGCAACAAATCGGAGATCTCAGTCGGCTACTGCACCTTGTATGGCGACACCAACGGCGGCCTCGGCTTGCTGGGCGACTTGTACAAGACGGAGGTGTTCGCCTTGTCGCGTCATGTCAATGAAGCAGCCGGGCGCGAGCTGATCCCGCAAGCCGTCATCGACAAGCCGCCATCGGCCGAGCTGGCGCCGGGGCAGAAAGACACCGACAGCTTGCCGCCTTACGAGGTGCTGGACGAGATCCTGAAAGTGGTGATCGAAGGCGGGCGCCTGGCGCCGTGGGAGTACCAGCAGGCCAAGGGTTATGTCGACACCTTACTAGCGACCCAGGATGGCGTAGCGCTGGTGCAGCGCATCCGTGGCATGGTGGCCCGCAACGAATACAAGCGCCGGCAGTCGCCGCCGATCATCCGCGTTCGCGCGCGAGCCTTCGGTATCGGCCGGCAGATGCCGATCGCCGCCCTGCATGTCTGACCTCGCTCAACGAAAGACCCGATCCATGGCCGACTCCCCTTCATCGCACGAGCTGGCCGTTTATGTGGGCCGCTTCCAACCTTTCCACCACGGCCACCTCGCGTTGCTGCGGCAGGCGCTGGCAGTGGCGCCGCGCTGTGTGCTGGTGATCGGCTCGGCGCACCAGGCCCGCACGCCGAAGAACCCGTTCAGTTGGGAAGAGCGCGCCGAGATGGTCAAGCTCGCGCTGACCGAAGACGAGCGCAGCCGCGTGCATTTCCTGCCGGTGCGCGACTACTACGACGAAGCACGCTGGGTTCGCGCGGTGCGCACCGGTGTCGATGCGTTGATTGCCAGCGTGAGTCAGGCCCGCGCCAGCCGCGTAGCGTTGGTCGGCCATTTCAAGGATGCGACGAGCGACTACCTGCGCAGCTTCCCGGGGTGGTCGGTCGTGTCCGTCGATCGGGTATCGGCCGCCGATGGCACGCACCTGCGTGATGCGATCTTTTCGTGTGCCGCGCAAGCCCTGGAACCCACCTTGGCCGCGCTGGTCGACCAGGCGCCGCCGACCACGCTCGACTTTCTGCGTGCCTGGGTTGCCTTGCCTTACTTCGAGGCGGTGGCGCAGGAGTGGCGCATGTTGAAGGAATACAAGCAGGCCTGGGCCGCAGCGCCTTATCCACCGGTGTTCGTGACGGTCGATGCGGTGGTGCGCTGCGCAGGCCGGGTGCTGTTGATCCAGCGTGGGCAAGCACCGGGCAAGGGCTTGTTCGCGGTGCCGGGCGGCTTCATCGAACAACGCGAGACGGCTTATCAGTCGACGCTGCGGGAGCTGCGCGAGGAAACCCACCTCAGCCTGCTCGACATGACGATGCGCCAATGCCTGAAGGGCATGGCGGTCTTCGATCACCCCGACCGCAGCCTGCGCGGGCGCACCATCACCCATGCGCATTTCTTCGATCTCGGCGAGCGCGAGTTGCCCGAGGTGAAAGCTGATGACGATGCCCAGTCGGTCGACTGGGTGCCGGTGAGCGATCTGGCCGCGCTGGAAGACCGCTTCCATGACGACCATTTCCACATGCTCGATCACTTCCTGGGTTTGACGCTCGATTGAGCGCCGCGCGTCGGTTCAGGCGCCAACGGTGGCCACGGTGATGAGGGCCTTCGCTCCGACCTCAGGACAAGGGAGACGGGGTGACGGTGGGCCGCTGAGCCCGTGCCACCACCTCGATGTACCTGGCCGGCACCTCATCGACCAGCCACACCTCGTTGGCCGAACAGAAAAACGAATGTCCTGCCGCGCTCATGCGGCCGGTATGGATGCGCAGGATCGCCGGCGGGCCGTGGAGAAGGCCGATCGACAAGGCCGTGCCGCGGTTGGCGCTCAGGTGCACGTGCTGGCGCTGCCCACGGTTCAACCCGGTGCGAAGAATCGAATCGACCGAACTGCTGGCCGTGCCGTGGTACAGCAGCTCGGGCGGCACGACCGCGATCAGCCCCAACTCAACTGGTGCCGAATGGCCCTGGTTCGCACGGATACGCAGGCCGTCCTCACTGATGGCGAAGCGCCGCTTGGGACAGTTGTCGACGATGTGCATCAAGGTGCCGCGCGTGATCACATGGCGTGCGCGCGCCGCACCTTGCAGCAGCTCATCGATCGAGGCCCAGCCCGCATCGTCCAGGGCCAGGTTGATGCGCTGCGGCGAGTGGCTCAGCACCAAGCTGATGAATTTGCTGAGGGGTACCAGGTGGGCGGGAAGAAAGCTCATGTTGTTTCTGATGGGAGCGCTGGGCCCGAAGCACCGGTCGCATCGGCGCCTTGAAGCCGCGCCGCCTCAATCTCCTGGGGCAGCTGAAACAAAGATGTCCAGTACAACCTACACTGATTTAACTGTCAAGCGAACGCTTACATAGCGACATGACTATCTCGTCCAACCACCGGGTTCCGCTCGATTTCCCCCGCCCGCTGACCACGGTCGATCTCGCGATCTTCACCCTGCTCGGCGACGCGCTGCAGGTGCTGCTAATACGCCGCCCGAATGAAAGGCGTGAGCCGCATCCGGGCCAATGGGCCTTGCCGGGAGGCTTTGTCGATGTCGCCATCGATACAGACCTCGCCGCCTGCGCGCGCCGCAAGCTGCAGGAAAAAACCAAAATCAACAGCCCCTACCTCGAACAACTCGGCAGTTGGGGCAGCGCCACCCGCGACCCGCGCGGCTGGTCGACGACGCATGTGTATTTCGCGTTGATCCCGGCCGATGGGCTGGTGCTGGCCCGCGGTGCGAATGCCGCCGAAGTGGCGTGGTTCGCTGTCGATGCGCTGCTGCGCAAACCCGAACTGGCCTTCGACCACAACGACCTGCTGAAGTCGGCCGTCGATCGGCTGCGCAGCAAGGTCGAATACACCTCGCTGCCGGCTTACCTGCTCGCCGAACCTTTCACCTTGCCGCAGCTGCAGCGCGTGTATGAAATCGTGCTGGGTCGAACGATCGACAAAAGCGGCTTTCGCACCCGCATGATGGCGGCCGACTTTCTCAGCGAAGCGGGCTTCGTCGAAAGCGATTCCAACCGCCCGCCGATGGGCTACCGCCTGATCGATCGCAGCAAAGCGGTGGTCTTTCCACGCACCTTCAGCCCAAGGAATGGCGAATGAAGCCGTCGCTGATCGACCGCTATCGCGGCTGCCTGCTCGGCCTCGCATGTGGCGATGCCGTGGGCACAACGGTGGAGTTCGAGCGGCGCGGGCACTTCGAGCCGGTGACCGACATGGTCGGCGGTGGCGTCTTCGATCTGGCACCCGGCCAATGGACCGATGACACCTCGATGGCGCTGTGCCTGGCCACGAGCCTGCTGCACGCGCAGGGCTTCAACGCCACCGACCAGATGAACCGCTACCTCAACTGGCAGCAATGGGGCTACCTGAGTTCGACCGGCAGCTGCTTCGACATCGGCGGCACGGTGTTGCAAGCCTTGCAGCGTTATCAGGCCACCGGCAACCCGATGGCCGGCAGCACCGACCCGCGCAGCGCGGGCAATGGCTCGCTGATGCGGCTGGCACCGGCCATCTTGTTTTATTACCCGAACAGCGAAGCCGTGCGGGCCCATGCGCGGCTCAGCTCGGCCACCACCCACGCTGCGGCCGAAGCGCTGGACTGCTGCGAGCTGCTGGCCGAATTGCTGATGCGCGCGCTCGATGGCCACGGCCGCGACCAAGTGCTGATCAGTTCGTTGGCGAAGCCGACAAGCCCGAAAGTGCAAGCCTTGCAGGCGCGCGCTTATCTCGACAAGCCGAGTTCGGCGATCACCGGCTCGGGTTACTGTGTCGAATCTCTGGAGGCCGCGCTGTGGTGCTTTGCGCACAGTCATTCGTTCGAAGAAGCCGTTCTGATGGCAACCAACCTGGGTGACGATGCCGACACCACGGCCGCCATCACCGGCCAGCTGGCCGGCGCCTTCTACGGCTTGGAAGGCATTCCGGCCCATTGGCGCGAGCGCCTTCACCTGGCCGCTGAGATCGATCACATCGCCCGGCAACTGTTCGCCGCGCGCGACCCGGCCTTGGCACCGCTGCCGGAAGCCGGCCGTATATCCCCACTGCCGCAGATGCGTGCCTTGCGCGCTGACATCACGACGCTGGCGGTCGATGCGATCGTCAATGCGGCCAACAGCTCGCTGCTCGGCGGCAAGGGCGTCGATGGCGCGATTCACCGCGCTGCCGGCCCTCAACTGCTCGAAGCCTGCCGCGCCTTGCAGGGTTGCAAGACCGGCCAGGCCAAGATCACGGCGGGCTATCGCTTGCCTGCGCGCCATGTGATTCACACCGTTGGCCCGGTGTGGCAAGGCGGCTCGCGCGGCGAGGCCGAATCACTGGCCAGCTGCTACCGCGAAAGCCTCCGGCTGGCCGTAACGAACGGTCTGCAGACACTGGCGTTCCCCTGCATCAGTACCGGCGTCTATGGTTACCCGATCGATCAGGCGGCCGCCATTGCGATGCGCACCGTGCGTGAATTCCAAGCGCTGCCGGGCTCGCTGCGCGAAGTCACCTTCTGCTGCTTTTCCGCGGACGATCTGAAGGTTTACAACGCCTTGCTCGGCACCAGCGGCTGAAGCTTGAAGCGGGCTCAGCCGATCCGCAGCACCGGCGATGCCGGTTGCAGCGGCACACGAGCCACAAAGCGGG
>CAHJWV010000758.1 GCA_903643055.1 Burkholderiales bacterium
AACGCCATGGTCAAAACCAACAAACCTTGGGACAAATCGCTTCACTGCGCTTGACTCGAAAGACAGTTACTCAGTGGATCATCGGTGTAGTTGCTGAAAGGCCCGCGGCGCTCGTAGCCGAAGGATGCATACAGACGCAGCGCTTCGGGCTGGTACGGGCCGGTTTCGAGCCTGACCAGCCGGCAGCCGGACAAGGCGGCCTTGGATTCAAGCGTGGCCAGCAGCTTGCTGGCGATGCCTTGGCCCCGGCTGCGCGGCGGCACATACATGCGTTTGAGTTCACCGAATTCAGCATGCAGCACGATGGCGGCGCAGCCGACCGCCTGCGCTGAGGTGTCTCGTGCGACAGCGAACAGAACCTGGGGCTGTTTCAGTGAAGCCAGGTCCAGCGCGTGCCTGCTCTCGGGTGGGTACAGCTGATCCTGATAGGCATCCAGTTCGGCGATTAGGGCAATCACCTCCGGTTGATCAGGAGACTCGAAGGAAATCGTCGTCACCGGTCGTTGCGGGTCACTGCGGGTCATTGCGGGTCATTGCGCAAAGGGGCTCAAAAGGGCAATCGATTGAACAAGGGACGCGCTCCGCGGCCAGGCGAAAAAAGCCGGGCAGGGCCCGGCGATTCTCATTCATCCGGGTCGCTGGCCTCGGCTGATATCGGTGGATATCAGCAAGCCAGGCCACCCGACTGTGTCATTTGGCGGGTGTGGCCGCTGCGGGAGCGGCCGGGGCGGCCACGGGCACCGGTGTCAGGTTGGTGAACACGTATTCGGCATCCTTGTAGTCGAAATCGCCGCCGCGCGGCTCGTCTTCGAAGCCGATGTAGACACCCGCGGGAATGGACGCACTGCGGTCACCCGAGAAGGCCGTGACATAGCTGTGGTTGGTGCGGTCGGAGTTGCCTTCGCGGCCCGACCACACGGCCCAATACGGGTACAGGCCGGTGCCGTTGAAGGTGGCGGGGTCGGAGCGCTGGATGCCGAGCTCGATGAACACCGAATCGCCGACCGTGACAGGGTAAGGGAAGTCGAGCTTGGTGCCGTATTTGGACGTGCGGTTGCTCAGACCGGCGTTGCCGAGCCAGGCGCCGTTCGCAAAGGCGCGAACCTTCAACTCGTAGCTGCTGTTGCCACCGAGGAAGTAGGCCGAGATTGGCCCGGTCTGGGTCGCCACGAACTTGACCACCTTGGTGTTTTCGACGCCGCGTGTGGGGTACGGAATGATGTCACCGGCCTGCGCACTGGCGCTGGCGATCGACAACAAGGCGGCCCACAGCACAGGCTGCAGGGGCATCGGCTTTCTGGCGAAAAGAATGTTCACGGTGTGAGGGCTCCTGAGTGATGGTGGGGCTTCTGGGCCCAAGGAATCTTTGGACAGACGTCCATCTAGCCAGTGGATACGCCGCCAACCCGCTCCGGTTCATCAAAACCCGAACGGCAGCAGGGTTGCAAGTGATCCAAGACAGGCCAGCATTTCGATAGAACAGGCACAGGTTAGCGCAGCCTTCAAACCTTGGAAACCCAGGGCTTTGCGGAACCCATGGCGGCGCTGCACTCGGCAGTGGCGGTGGCCCCCGAGCCCTGATTCACGCAGCCCCATGTCAGACAACGCCTGCATGCATCGGCGGCGCTGTGCCATTGCGAACCGATGCGGGCGCATTCACGATGTGGGCATCGTCGACATGGCGTCGGCAAGCTCAACGCTCTGGAGAATTTAATGAACCTTAATGGGAATCTGCCGCAGCGCCGGGACCGCCCAAAGATCGAGTTAGGCGAGAACCCTCAGGCGCTGGACCCCGATCAGCTCGATGATTGGACCCGCGCCCTGAGAGTGCCACGCGCGCAACTTTGTGCGGCGATCCAGGTGGTGGGCAATGACCTGATCGATGTGCACGCCTATTTGCTGCGCAATGATTTGCGCGCGGATCTGAAGGGAGACGAGCAATCGATCTGAGCGGCCGCATTCAAGCCGCGCCTGCATTGATCTGATGCGATTCGGTGGCTTGTTGCCATCGCACAATGCCGCTCAGTCGATGGGCGGCAGCAAGCGGCGCACGCCGGCCGCCGTGACCGGCTTGGAAAGGATGTAATCCACTCCAGCCATCTCGGCCCGCGAACGATCTTCTTCACGCGTCCAGCCGGTGACGGCCACAAGCACCAGCGTTGTGCCATGCCGCGCGCGCAGCGCCTTTGCGAGCTCGCACCCATCCATGCCGGGCAAACCCAAGTCCAGCAACACACACAGCGGCTCGAATGATTCGACCAGCGTGATCGCTTCGGCTGCGCTGAATGCGGTGCGCACCTGATAGCCATCCATTTCCAGCAGTTCAGCCAGCGAGACGGCGGCATCTTCATCGTCATCGACCACGACAACCTTGACTTCTTCTTTCATGGGTTTGACGAACGCGGCTGGAGCGATGTGTTCGATGGGCGGCACGGGCATAGTGAAAAGCACATTCAACATTTCAGGAAGTCAGAGTGGGGCCGAAACCGGAAGCAGCAGTTGCAACGCCCACATCCGTATCTTGATGGATGCGCGGCGCCGTTTGCCACCAGCCCGCACGATAGGCGCGTTTGCAAAATGCGCGATGTCATACGACAACTTTCAGACACAAAACCACAAAATGATGTTGCGCGCGCTCGACTCCGCTTTGAGTGCTTGCCGAGCAGGCAGCCGCGGCCTGCGCTTAGTTTCGACCCGTCTGCTTTCGTGATGAGTACCGTGCTTTGCATTGATTTACCTAGCGGCCGGCCGGCCCCCCTCCGACCGCAAGCGGGCATGTCATCGGCCTGAACCGATCGCGCCGACGGGTGTGAAGTGTGGGGGGTGAGCGATGATTCTGCCGGTCCAATCGCTGCCAGAATCCGCCCTTCGATGAGCGCCCATGCCGAGAGGCGGCCAGCGCATCGATCGTGCAGAACATCAAAAAATGCATCGCGAAAACACAGATACACAGAAGAACGCAAGGGAGCGTGAGGTGGAACAGTTGGACTTCGAACGGATGGTCGCGCGCCTGGAGGCGAGCAGCCACCGGGCGCCGGGGGCTTATCGGCTGCGGGTCGCGTTGCTGGCCTTGCTCGGCTTTGCGGTGCTGGCCTTGGTGGTGGGCCTGGCCGGCGCGGGCATCGCAGTGTTGGTGATCGTGCCGCTGGCGCTGTTGTGGATCGGTGGCATCCATGCGCTGGCGATGTTGTTCGGCGTGGGTAAGCTGCTGTTGCTGATGGCCGTGCCGCTGTGGTTTTTGATCAAGGCCTCGGTCTCGGCGCTGTTGACGCGCTTTCCGGTGCCACAAGGCGTGCCGCTCACACGGGCTCAGGCACCGGCTTTGTTCAGCGCGATGGACGGCATGCGCCAGCGCATGAAGGGCCCGCGCTTTCACCAGGTGCTGGTCTGCGACGAGATGAATGCCGCGGTCGCGCAGCGCCCGCTGTTCGGCCTGGCCGGGCTGCCGCGCAATTACCTGATCCTCGGCTTGCCGCTGCTGGAAAGCCTGTCGCCCGACGAAGCGCTGGCCGTGGTGGCGCATGAATACGGCCACCTCGCAGGCTCGCACAGCCGCTTTGCCGCATTCATCTACCGGCTGCGCAACAGCTGGGGCACGATCCATGTGATCTCGCACCACTGGCAGGGCCGCGCGGGCGCCTTGCTGCGCCGGCTGGTGGGCTGGTATGCGCCTTACTTCAATGCCTATACCTTCGTATTGGCTCGAACCAACGAGTACCACGCCGATGCAGCCTCGGCCGAGCTTGTTGGCGCCGCGGTGGCGGCGAGTGCGCTGAAGCGGGTCGATGTGTGCGGCGCGCAATACGGCCACTTCCTGCAGCAGACCTTCCGGCTGACAAACGATACGCCCGCGCCGCCCGGTGACCTGGCCGCGCGCTGGGGCACGGCCGTGCAAACCGTTTCGCAGCCGCAAGCGCAGCGCTGGCTTGAGCGCGCCCTGGCCGTGCCGGCCCGCGCGGGTGACACCCATCCGCCGCTGCGCGAGCAGATCGGAAGAGCGTCGTG
>CAHJWV010000759.1 GCA_903643055.1 Burkholderiales bacterium
GCGGGCGATCTCTTTGCTGCCTTTGCCGGCGATCAGGAAGGGAGCGATCTCGCGCTCGCGCGGGGTCAGGCCGGCGCTGACCGGCCGCGCGGCCGACAGGTCTTCGAACACCCAGACCGAGGCTGCGAACGGGGCCATGCGGTCGATTGCGCGACCCGAAACGTGGCACCAGAACAGCCGGCCATCGGCCTTGCGCATGATGCGGTCGTCGGCATAGACGCCGCTGTCGCTCATCGCGATGAAGGCCCGTTCACCGATGTGCTGATATTCCGCATGCGAGGGATACAGGATTTCCAGCGGCTGGCCGATCAGTGCTTGCGGCGCATGGCCGAA
This sequence comes from Burkholderiales bacterium, assembly GCA_903643055.1. The sequence continues at coordinate 334 of CAHJWV010000759.1, forward strand.
CATCGTGGCGAAGGCCTGATTGCAGGTCTGCACCACGCGCTGCCGTGACACCAACAAGCCCACCGGTGCCAGATCGAAGGCGAGCTGCAGGTCGTCAGAAGGCGAAGCCATGGCGGGTGAGTGGGCCGATGAACGAACCTGGGCGCCTTAAAGGGCGGCAGCGCTTGGACAGCGGCCGATAGAAAGGCGATTCTCCGAAGGAGAGCGCAACCTGCCAACGTGAAAAGCCGATCGGCGCGGCGCTGATGACAGTGTCTGTTTTGCCGGCCAACCGCCGCGTGAAAACCCTAGCGTAATCGGGCGACTGGTGCGCGAGACCGGCGGGCTTCAACATGTCCGGCATCGACACAGTAAGGAGCGATGCCGTGAGCGTTTCAATCGTGGGCTGGGCCCATTTGCCGTTTGGCCGCCTGGATGGCCTGTCTCTGGAAGACCTGATTGTTCGCGCCGGGCGCGAGGCGATGCTGCATGCTGGAATCGAGGCAGAAAAAGTCGATGGCATCTGGCTGGGCAACCTGAATGGAGGATTCACGCCAGACATCTTCGCATCGTCTTTGGCGTTGCAAGCCGACGACGGCCTGCGCTGGAAGCCAGCGGTGCGGCTGGAGAATGCCTGCGCTTCGGGCTCGGCCGCGGTGTATGGCGCTTGCGATGCGATCGAGGCCGGCCGTGCCCGCATCGCGTTGGTGATCGGTGCCGAGAAAATGACGGCCGTGACCGGCGCCGATGTCACCCGCATCCTGGGCCAATGCGCCTATTCGGGCGAAGCGGGCACGCCGCCGGGTGGCTTTCCCGGCATCTTCGGTGAGATCGCCCAACGCTATTTCGCAGCCTACGGCGACCATTCGGCCACGCTGGCGCGCATCGCGGCAAAGAACCACGCCAACGGGGTAGCGAACCCATGGGCCCACATGCGGCGCGACCTCGGCTTCGAGTTTTGCAATACCGTCAGCGAGCGCAACCCGCTGATTGCCGCACCATTGCGCAAGACCGACTGCTCGCTGGTGTCGGATGGCGCCGCGGCGCTGGTGATCGTCGACGATGGCTTGCGATCGCAGTTTCCACGGGCGGTGTCGGTGCGCGCGCGTGCTCAGGTCAATGACCTGCTGCCGCTGGCACGGCGTGACACAGTCCGGTTCGAAGGGCCGCGCCGGGCCTGGCAGCAGGCGCTGGAGCGGGCCACTTGCAAGATCAACGATCTGTCGCTCGCGGAGGTGCATGACTGCTTCACGATCGCCGAACTGTTGAGCTATGAGGCGATGGGGCTGGCACCCGCCGGCCAGGGCTACCGGCTCCTGGAGGAAGGCGTGGTGATGCGCAACGGGCGCTTGCCGGTCAATGCCTCGGGCGGCCTGAAGGCCAAGGGCCACCCGATTGGCGCCACCGGCGTGTCGATGCATGCGGTGTCGGCCATGCAGCTGTGCGGTGAAGCGGGTGACATGCAGGTAGCAGGCGCTGCGCTTGCCGGCGTGTTCAACATGGGCGGCGCGGCGGTGGCAAGCTACGTCAGCATTCTCGAGCGGACACGATGAACATCGCTCGTCGGCTGCGCCGCAGTGGCGGGACTTGGCGACCGGCCTGGTGCGTCAGGCGCTGCGCATGAACGACAGGCCCTCGACGCAATGCACTGCGGTGCTCGCCACATGGTGTCATCGCGCCCGGCCAGCCGTCGCCGGCCGGCTCGGCGCGAGAGGCCATGGAGATCAGCGTGTCATTGCGTGTGGCTGCTGTCGAGCAGCAGGTTCGCATCTTCGAGCGGCACCGCGGCGCTAATGGTCGCGAACTCTTCCTTGATGGTGTCGAGCTCGCGCTTTGGGAAGTACTTGCCGGCGTTGAACACCCCGGCAATCTTCGACAGGTTGGCCACATCCAGCAGCGGGTTCGCCTCCAGCAGCACGAGGTCGGCATTCTTGCGGGCTTCCACCGTGCCCATCGTGGCCTCCTGATTCAGGAAGCGCGCGCCATTGAGCGTGGTGGCCTGCAGCACTTCGAGCGGCGTGAAGCCGACGTTGGCCAACTCACGAAACTCCTGGTGCAGCGAGAAGCCAGGAATGATCCAGATGCCGCCGATGTCGGTGCCGGTCAGCAGCTTCGACGCCACGCCGTGCTTGCGCAGCAGCCTCAGCATGCTGGCGAAGGAAGCGTTGTAGGCACGGAAGGTGGCGAGTGCGCTGCCGGGCTGCAAGGCGCTGTATTGCCGGGCCAGCTGGTTCCACAGCACGCGGGTCGGTGCCGCGACGTACTTCAGGTTCGGGTCGTTGATGAACGCCGGGCTGTCGCTTTGCAGCATCGTGCGCATGCGGATCAGCGTCGGCACCTGCCAGGCGCCCTTGTCGACCAGCGCTTGTGTGACTGTGTCACAGGTTGCGGCATCCTGGTTGTCGATGATGCGTTGCACGTAAGGCGCATTACCCACGCTGTAGAGGTAGGGGTTCAGCACATAGGTCGGCGGGAACGGAACGGGCGGGGTCGAACCTTTTCCAGCCAGCAGCGCCGTGCGGATGTCGGCCTGGTCTTTCGCACAGTCAAGCTGAATGGACCAGATGCCGCCCAGGTGCTCGATCGCCTTGAAGCCGCCATTCACCGAATCGACGGCGCTCAGGCCGGGCGACAAATGGCCCGCCACATCCAGGCCCTGCGCCTTGGCCTCGGACAGTAGCGCCCGCAAAGCCTCGGGGCCGGCATTGATCACCTTGACGAACTGGCCTTTCATTGCCTTGGTTTTCTTCACGGCCGCCGATCCATCGGCCGCGCTGAGCGCATCTGCCACCGGAACCCCTGGCATTTGCAGGATCTTCGGCGCATCGAGCGTGCCGTCCAGGCGCGCCAGGTTGATCTTCGATGACGCCGACAGCAATTGCGGCGTGCCGGCCATTTCGCGCACACCAGTCACGCCATTGGCGAGCAGCAAGGGCCAATAAGGCGTTGGGCCGAATGCGGACGGAACGGCATGCGTGTGCATGTCGAGGTAGCCGGGCACAACGAACTTGCCGCTGCCGTCGATTTCGGTGGCGCCGCCGCTGACTTGCACCGAGCGGCTGGCGAGGATCTGCTGGATCACTCCGTTATCGATCACCAGTGCCCGGCCCGGCGTGAGGCTGCCGGTGCGGGTGTCGACCACGGTGACATTGCGCAAGACGGTGCCGCTGGTGGTAATAGCAACCGGGGCGGCCGTCTCGACGGGATTCGACGGCGTGGATTCGCTCAGGTTTCCGCATGCCACAGTGACAACGCTGGCGATGGTGGCCGCGGTAAATGCATGTATCGAACGGCGCATGGGTTCTGACTCCTGGCTGGATTGAGAGGGTGAGCGAAAGCCCGGCCGCAGCCACCCACAGCGACCTTTGGCTTTCAATGCCGGGCACATCGCAACGTGTGCCCGTGCAGGCTTATAGCATCGGCTTGTTGAGCGGCCTTGGCTGCGGCGCCGCAACGAAGCCGGCCTGCGCGTTCGATGCCGTTCCTGACGCTCTGGCGCGCAGGCCGCTCTCAGGGCTTCGGGGCCTCATTGCAGGCAAACACATCGAAGCGGCTGTCCTCCGCGCCTTGCCGCGTTGCGACGATCGGCCGCTGCTGCGCGGTCAGCCACGGTGTGGCTGCAGGCCACCAACGCGTGTTACGGGCCGCGGCCTCGGGCCTTGTCGGCTCGACGCTTTCGCCCGGGCGCGGCGTCAGCACGGGCAAGCCGACACACCCGGCTGCCGCCAGAACGCGTTCGACCGGCTCGGTCCAGGAATGCGGCGCCAGCTTGAACAAACCCCAGTGCACCGGGATCAGCACCTTCGCCCTCACTTGCTGCGCTGCGCTCACCGCCTGCTCCGGGCCCATGTGCCAATCGGGCCAGGCGGCGTCGTATTGACCGGACTCGATCAGTGCGACATCGAACGGCCCCAGCCGTTGCCCGACATCCGCCAAGGCCGGAAGGTAGCCGGTGTCGCCGGAGTAATAGGCCCGATGCGTGTGACCGATCAGTGCGAAGCCTGACCACAGCTTGCGATCGGCATCGGGCCGGATGCGGCCGGTCGCATGGCGGGCTGGCGTCAACGTGATCTGCAGCGCACCGACCTGCGTGCTCTGCCACCAGTCGAGTTCGGTGATGCGGGCTTCCGGAATGCCCCAGTAAGCCAGGTCCGCGCCGATGCCCAGCGGCACGACGAAGATCGCCTTGCTGCCTTTCAGCGCAATGACTGTGTCACGGTCGAGGTGGTCGTAGTGATCGTGGGAGATCACGACCACATCGATCGGCGGCAACTGCTTCAGCGCGATCGGCGGCTCATAGAAACGCACCGGCCCGATGAAAGGCACCGGCGATGGCCGCTCGCTCCAG
>CAHJWV010000760.1 GCA_903643055.1 Burkholderiales bacterium
ACTTACCCCAGCGACTTTGCGCTGGCCGAAAGACTGCTGAGGACACGTGAATGCTGAAACCCCAAGTGCCGCGTTGGCGGATCGGTGAGGGCTGGGACACCCACGCGCTGGTGACCGGCCGAAAGCTGGTGCTGGGCGGCGTCGAGGTGCCGCACACCCATGGCCTGAAAGGCCACTCGGATGCCGATGCGCTGTGCCACGCGATCACCGACGCGCTGTTCGGCGCTGCCGCGATGGGCGACATCGGCCGCCACTTCCCCGACACCGACCCGCAATACCAGGGCGCCGATTCTCTGGCGTTGTTGACCGAGACCTCGCGCCGCGTGCGCGCTGCCGGCTGGCTCATCGGCAACGTCGACAGCACGATCATTGCGCAGGCGCCGAAGATGGCGCCGCACATCCCGGCGATGCGCCAACGGCTGGCCATCGCGCTGGGCATTCCGGTCGAGCAGGTGAACGTGAAAGCCAAGACGGCCGAGAACATGGGGCCGGTTGGGCGCGCGGAATCGATCGAAGCGCGCGCGGTGTGCCTGCTGGTCAGGGCGTGAAAGCGGGCCGATGAGCGAGTCGACTCAGAAGCTCCATCCCACGCTCGTCTCGCCCAAAACCTCGTACGAGCTCAATCTGTCCAGCCGAAGGTCTTTGATCCTCGCGCTGGCGCTGGTGGTGATCGACCGGTTGTCGGGCTCGGTTCGCGCTGGCATTCCAGCGACATGGCCGCGTCTGCGTTGATCGCGCGATCAGCGTATGTCGCTTGAGCCGACCGCCTGCGCCTGCTGCGGCACGACGCTCAAAGCCTTAGCAAATCGATCTGCGGTGGAACCCGAAAACGCAGCGGCAGTTTGTCGATGCCGATGCCGCTGCTGACGAAGACGGTGGTGTTGGGCAGCACGTAGCGGCCTTGGCGGAAGTGGCCTCGGGTCACGTGATCGAGCAGCTTGCGCGTGATGCGCGGCAGGTTGATCTGACCGCCATGCGTGTGGCCGGTGAGCGCGATGGCGGCGAAGCCGTTCGGCAGGATGAACGCCGTGTCGGGGTTGTGGGCCAGCAGCACGCGTGCACTGCCAGGCACTTCAGAAGCCTGATGCCGCAGGGCCTGGAACTGCGGTACGGCCGAGCCGGCACCCAGATCGCCCAGGCCGATCAGCTCGCAGCGGCCGAGCGCTGTGCGTTGGCCATCGATCAACTGCACATGGTGAGCGGCCAAGGCCGCCTGCAACGCGGCCTTCAAGGGCGGGCCGGGGAACTCTTCATCGTGGTTGCCCAGCACGCCGATCATGCGGTGCTTCACACCGGCCAGCGGTGCAAACGCGGCCTGCAGATCGCGCAGCGGCTCGTAGGTCCAGTCGCCTGCGATCAGCACCGCATCCACCTCCAGGGTGTTCAAGCGGTCGACCACCCGCTGCAGATCGCGCTCACGCATGTACAGGCCGATGTGCAGATCAGATATCAGCGCGATGCGCACGCCGCAGGCCGAGCCGAGTGTGGTTTCGCGAACCAGCAGCTGTTGCGGCTCGATGAAGCGCGCCCAGGCAACACAGCCCAGCACCGGCAGCAGCCCCAGCGCCAACAGCACCGGTGCCCAGCGCCGAGCGCCATGCCGTTCGCGCGATCGGCGCAGCCTACGAGAGGCCATCAGCGCCAAGCCGGCCATCGCTGGCCACACCAGCCACAGCCCCCAGTACAGCAGGAGCTTGTAGATCACGCGGTGTTCGCGTTCCGGCGTGGGCCAGGCGGCCTGGGCGTCGTACCAGCTCAGCCCGATGAGGGCTGCGATGGTCAAGCCCAGTGCAGCCAGCCAGGCGATCGGTGCCGCGATCGCCAGTCCGTGCGATCGGCTGCGCGGTGGGCTGGCGGGTGGCACAGGCGTCAAGCTCAGGGCGCCCTTTTCAGCCGAACGTGGGCGACCAGCCCGCCATCGCTGGCGTTGGCCACCTCGAAGCTGCCACCCATGCGCTGCACGGCCTTCTCGACGATCGCCAGGCCCAGGCCCGCGCCGGTGGCCGCGGTGCGAGCGGTGTCGCCGCGGAAGAAGGGCGTCGTCAACTGCTTCAGCTTCTCGTTCGGCACGCCGCGCCCATGGTCACGCACGCTCAGAATCACCCACGGCCCAGTGCGCGCATAGCTCACGTGCACATGGGCGACGTTGTCATCGGTTGATCGGCCGTAGCGGCGCGCGTTCTCGAACAGGTTCTGGAATACGCGGCCGAGTTCGGTGTCGTCGGCCATGACCTTGGTGTCGATCGCCACGCGCGAGCTGATGCGAATTTGCGTCGGGTCCCGGAAGCCCTGCATCTCGCGTTCGACCAGGCTGCTGACATGCACCGGCACGAGCTTGGTCTCGCCCGGGCGGGCGTAGTCCATGAACTTGTCGATGATTGCGTCGAGCTGATCGATGTCGAGGGCGATGTTGCGCTTGGCTTCTTCGTCCTGCACGCTCATCTCGGCTTCGAGCCGCAGCCGCGCCAGCGGTGTGCGCAGGTCATGTGAGATGCCGGCCAGCATCACCGCCCGGTCTTCCTCGACCTTCGCCAACTCGCGTGCCATGCGGTTGAAACCCATGTTGACCTGGCGAATTTCGCTGGTCAGCGTGTTTTCATCGAGCTGCGACTCGTATTCACCGTCGCGGATGCGGCTGGCCGCGAACGACAGGTCGCGCAGCGGCTGGTTGATCAGCCGGGCAATCGCGGCCGAGCCCATCACGGTGGCCAGCAGCGCCAGCGTCACCCACAGCACCCAGCTGCTGCCAGCGATCGGGCGCACGCGGGTTGGGTCGGCCAGCAGCCAATAAGAGTCTTTCTCGACCGAGAAGCCGACCCACAGCCCGCCGGTGCCGTTGACCTCAGCGGCGACGACGGTGTCCGGCCCGAGGCGCGAGCGCAGCTCTTCACTGATGGCCTTTGAGAAACGCTCGGCTTCATAAGGCACCCACTTGTCGCCGGGCTCGCGCGGCAGCACCTTGACCGTTTCCTGGTCGGACATGGTCTTGACCAGCGTGATGCGGTTGATGCCGTCGGCATATTTCATCGCGGCGCGCGACAGGTTCACGAGGCTTGCGATCTGCTTCGCGGCCTCGACGGCCCGCGGCTCGAATTCGAGGGCGCGGAAGGTCTGCACCCAGGCGAACACACCGCCCACGAGCAAGATGGCGAGCAGAAAGAAGGTGCGCCAGAAGAGACTCAGGGCAACGGTTTTTTTAGGCATGGGGTCGGATGCGGGTTCGGGCACCGTCGGCGCAAAAAAGGGCCCCGACTTGGGGCCCCGGCGCTTTTTCGTGGGCTCAGGCCGCGCCATCTGGAACGAACACGTAGCCGACGCCCCAGACCGTCTGGATATAGCGGGGTTGCGCTGGATCGGGTTCGATCATCTTGCGCAGGCGAGAGATCTGGACATCGAGGCTGCGATCGAAGGGCTCGAACTCGCGGCCACGCGCCAACTGGGCCAGCTTGTCGCGCGACAGCGGCTGGCGCGGGTGGCGCACCAGGGCTTTCAGCATCGAGAACTCGCCAGTGGTCAGCGCGATCTGCTCGCCATCCTTCGACAGCCGGCGCAGCGCCAGGTCGAATTCGAACGGGCCGAAGGTCACCGTTTGCGCGTCTTTGGCCGGGGCGCCCGGAGCTTCCATCGCCGGGCGGCGGCGCAGCACCGCATGGATGCGGGCCAGCAGTTCACGGGGGTTGAACGGCTTGGGCAGGTAGTCGTCGGCGCCGACTTCCAGACCGACGATGCGGTCGACATCTTCGACCTTGGCGGTCAGCATGATGATCGGCGTCACGTCGTTGGCTGCACGCAGGCGGCGGCAGATCGAAAGTCCGTCCTCCCCGGGCAGCATCAAATCCAGCACGATCAGATCGACGGTTTCACGCGTCAATACGCGATTCAAGGCCTTGGAATCTTCGGCCAACAGGACTTCGAAACCTTCTTGCGTCAGATAGCGGCGCAGCAGATCCCGAATGCGCGCATCGTCGTC
>CAHJWV010000761.1 GCA_903643055.1 Burkholderiales bacterium
GCTGTCGGATGCGAGGCGGGCCCGTGAGCTACGGCTTGGTTAGGTCCAGATCGATCTGCAGCAGCTTTGCCAGACGCAGCTTTGCTTGAAGCCAGTTTGCTTGCAGACATCGCGTGCCCTGAAGTTTGGATGTTCAGTTTTGGATGTTTAGAAGTGCATGTGGTTGCGGATGAGGCCGACCGCCAGCCCTTCAAGTTCAAAGTCGACATCGCCGAACGGGATCACGATCGGTTCGAACTCCGGGTTCTCGGGCAGCAATTCGATGCTGGTACGGGTGCGCTTGAAGCGCTTGACCGTCACGTCATCACCCAGACGCGCGACGACGATCTGGCCGTTCTTCGCTTCCTTGGCCTTTTGCACGGCCAGCAGGTCGCCATCCATGATGCCGGCATCACGCATGCTCATGCCGCGCACCTTCAACAGGTAGTCGGGCCGGCGAGGGAACATGCTGGCTTCGAGCAGGTAGGTCTGGTCGATGTGCTCTTGCGCGAGGATCGGGCTGCCGGCGGCCACGCGGCCGACCAGCGGCAAGCTGAGCTGGGCCAGGCTCGGCAAGGGCAGGCTGTACTGTTTGCCACGGCTCTCGTTCAGCGCACGCAATGTGTCAGACTTCAAACGGATGCCACGCGAGGTGCCGCCGATCAATTCGATGACGCCCTTGCGTGCCAAGGCCTGCAAGTGTTCTTCGGCTGCGTTGGCCGATTTGAAGCCGAGCTGAGTCGCGATTTCAGCGCGTGTCGGCGGGGCGCCGGTTCGCTCGATGGCGTTTTGAACCAGGTCGAGAATTTGCTGCTGGCGGTCGGTCAGTTTCGGCGCTTCGTCCATGCGGTTATCGGGTGCTGAAAGCACGAGCGTCGGGGGCAACGCTTCGCGCGGGGGGCCTGCAAAAGCAGGTTCAAAATCTCGCAACTGAACATTCATCCAGTCACTGTATTTTCATCCAGCTTTGAGAAAAATGCAAAACATCGCTTCCAAGGTCGTGGTGCTCGGCACCGGCGGCACGATTGCCGGCACGTCGGCGCAAGCCGGCGACAACATTGGCTACAGCGCCGCGCAGCTCGGCGTCGCTCAGTTGCTGGCTGCCGTGCCCGCGCTGGCGCAGACAGCGCTCGAATGCGAGCAGGTGGCCCAGCTCGACAGCAAGGACATGGGCTTCGATGTCTGGCGTCAGCTGGCGTTGCGCGTCGCGCACCATGTGGCGCGGGCTGATGTGGCGGGCGTGGTGATCACGCATGGCACCGACACGATGGAAGAGACCGCCTATTTTTTGCAGCGGGTGTTGGCGCCGGTAAAGCCGGTGGTGCTGACCGGAGCGATGAGGCCTGCCACGGCCTTGCTGCGCGATGGCCCGCAGAATGTGTTGGATGCCGTATCGGTGGCGGGTTGTGCCGAAGCGCGCGGGGTCGTGGTCGCGTTCCAAGGCCAAGTGCATGCGGCGCATGACGTTCGCAAGCTTCACCCCTACCGACTGAACGCCTTCGATTCGGGAGATGCCGGCCCGTTGGCGGTGGTCGAGGAGGGCGCGGTGCGCCTGTTGAGGCCTTGGCCGCAAGGCGATGCCTTGGGTATCGATCGACTGCCTGCCAAAACGGCCGAATGGCCCGCGGTGGAAATCGTCACCAGCCATGCGGGCGCAAGTGGTCGCATGGTGCGAGCGATCTGCAGCAACCCGTCGCTGGCCGTGCGCGGCTTGGTGGTCGCCGCCACGGGCAACGGCACGGTCCACCACGAACTCGAAGCTGCGCTGTTGGAAGCTCAGGCGGAGGGTGTGAAGGTGCTGCGCAGTTCACGCTGCGAGCAGGGGCGGGTGCTGACCACGCCGGCCGACAGCTTGCCGTCGGCCGGCGATCTCACGCCGGTGAAGGCGCGGATCGAGTTGATGCTTCAGTTGATGTGAAGCGAAGCGCAAGCCAGGCGCCTGCGGGCCCGGCCTGGTTTGACCTCAAACCAAAGTCAGCGTGACGTCAATGTTGCCGCGGGTGGCGTTCGAGTACGGGCAGACCTGGTGGGCCGCATCGACGACTTGCTGCGCAAGCGCGCGGTCCACGCCGGGCACGGTGATCGTCAGCGCGACCTGAATGTTGTAGCCCGCTGGGATCGGGCCGATGCCGACATCGGCACTGATCGAGGTTTCAGCGGGCAGCGTGACTTTCAGTTTGCCGGCGACGGCCTTCATCGCGCCGATGAAGCAGGCGGAGTAGCCGGCGGCAAACAGTTGCTCCGGGTTCGTGCCGACAGCGCCATCGCCGCCCAGTTCTTTCGGGGTCGTGAGCTTGACGTCGAGCACGCCGTCGGATGACCTGGACGTGCCTTCGCGGCCACCGGTCGACGTAGCGTGGGCGGTATACAGAACTTTTTCGAGTGCCATGGTGATCTCCTGAGGCGGGTGGGTGAATCGGGAAACGTGAAATCGGGAAAGTGAAATGGGAAGGAGGCGGTCAGGCGTCAGCGTTGGGTGGGAGGCCTGTCGCTGGCGTCAATCAAATGAGATCGAAGCTGCAGCACGCGTTGAAGCAGGTCATTCAATTCATCGGTCGTGCAGCCGGTGATCTGGGTGATCTGGCGTGGAATGTCGCGAGCCCCGGTTCTCAACGCGCGGCCCTCGTTGGTGAGACGAACGATGACCCGCCGCTCGTCATCCACCGAGCGCTCGCGGGCCAGCCAGCCCGAAGCCTGCATGCGCTTGAGCAGCGGCGTCAGCGTGCCGGAGTCGAGGAACAGGCGCTCGCCGAGTTCGCCGACCGCCAAGCTGTCGCGCTCCCACAAGACCAGCAACGCAAGGTATTGCGGGTAGGTCAAGCCCAGCGGAGCCAGCAGCGGCTTGTAGATCTTGGTCATCGCCAGCGATGAGGAATACAAGGCAAAGCACAGCTGCTGATCGAGCTGAAGCCAGTCGGCTGTGCTGATGGGCGCTGTCGTTGGAGCTTGCGTTGATAGCATGAAGCCATTCTATAAGTTGTGGGAAATTAAATTGCGCACAATTTATATTCATGACACTTAAGAGGATTTTTCGTTAACTTCTCCCTGACACTGCGTAAATTATTGATTGCTGAGGAATTTTGGCCTTTTTATTGCATAGTCTTCGCCCGGCACAAATAGGCTTGATCGGTGCAGCACGTGGCATCGAACCTTTC
>CAHJWV010000762.1 GCA_903643055.1 Burkholderiales bacterium
TTGCAGCGCCAGGGGCTCAGGCTAGTGCAGCGCAATTATCGGGTGGCGGCCGGCCCGAGGGCGCGAGCCGGGGAAGTCGACCTGATTCTGCGCGATCGCGATGGCACCTTGGTGTTTGTCGAAGTGCGAGCGCGTCTGGATGGTCGGTATGGCGGCGCGGCCGCCAGCATCAGCGATGCCAAGCGCCGGCGGGTCGTGTATGCGGCCCAGCATTACCTGATGGCGATCGCCACGCCGCCGCCATGCCGCTTTGATGTGGTGGCGATCGATGGCGACACGCTGACCTGGCTCCAGGCCGCTTTCGATGCTGCTTGAATCAAAGGCAGCGCGGCCTTGTCGGGCATGGTTAAAAAGGCGATACCCCACACGACAATGCGCTGTGGAACCTTGCTGTCAGAGCTGTGTCTTATGATCCGAGACCATGCTCGAACAACGCATACAACAGCAATTCTTCGACAGCGCCGACCTCAAGTACGCTGCCGCCGAGATCCTTTCACGCCCCATCGCCGACGCGTCTTACGCGGTGGTCGGGTGCATCACGTCAGGCGGAAAGGTGCTGGCTTGTGGCAATGGTGGCTCGGCCAGCGATGCCCAGCATTTCGCTGCCGAGTTCATCGGCCGCTTTGAGCGCGAGCGCCCCGGCTTGGCGGCGATCGCACTGACCACCGACTCGTCGATCCTCACCGCCATCGGCAACGACTACAACTTCGATGCGATCTTCTCGAAGCAGGTCGAAGCCTTGGGCGCGCCCGGTGATGTGCTGATCGCGATCAGCACCAGTGGCAATTCAGCCAACGTGCTTGCGGCCGTTGAAGCCGCTCATGCCAAGGAGATGACGGTGATTGCCTTGACCGGCCGGGGCGGCGGCAAGATGACCCATGAACTGATCGAAACTGACGTCCATATTTGCGTTCCTCACGAACGCACGGCCCGAATTCAGGAAGTGCACATCCTTGCGCTGCACTGCCTTTGTGACGCGGTCGATTTGCAATTGCTCGGAGAACAGGAAAATACATGACCGCCACCCAGACCCTTCGCCTGACCGTCGTTACCACGGCACTTGTCGCCACAGCTGCCTTGTCAGGTTGTGCCCTCTTTCTTGGCGGTGCGATGGTCAGCGGAACGCTCTTTGCCGCGGATCGCCGCAGCTCGGGCGCGCAGCTTGATGATCAGGCCATCGAGTTGAAGGCCGGAACCCGCTCCCGCGAGGTGCTCGGTGATCGCGGCCACGTCAGCGTGACCAGCTACAACCGGCTGGTGCTGTTGAGCGGCGAGGTGCCCACCGAGGCCGACAAGGCAGCGCTGGAGCAGACCATTGCCCGTGTCGATACGGTTCGCTCGGTCGTCAATGAACTGGCCGTGATGAACTCCAGCTCGCTCAGCAATCGGTCGAACGATGCGTTTTTGACCAGCAAGGTCAAGGCGACGCTGATCGACGCCGGTGAAATCAGCGCCAATGCCTTCAAGGTCGTGACCGAGCGCGGCACGGTCTACTTGATGGGCCGCGTCACCGAACGCGAAGCCACGCGTGCGGCCGATCTCGCCCGCACGATCAGCGGCGTTCAGAAGGTGGTGCGTGTGGTGGAGTTGTTGACCGAAGCCGAACTGGCCGCGCTGCAACCGAACAACGCTGCGAAGACACCGGCCGCTGCGGCCAGCGCGCCTTGAGGCTTCCTGCTAATGGTGTGATCCTGCTGATGGTGTGATCTTGCTGGTGTGACAGCGATGGTGGGCCTTGTCGGCCCGCGGTTCATTTCAGGCGTTTGATCAGGCTGGAGGTGTCCCAGCGCTGCCCGCCCATCGCCTGCACATCGGCATAAAACTGATCGACCAGCGCGGTAACCGGAACGCGGGCTCCGTTGCGTTTGGCTTCGTCCAGCACCAGGCCCAGGTCTTTGCGCATCCAGTCGACCGCAAAGCCAAATTCGAACTGGCCCTTGACCATCGTCGGGCCTCGGTTGTCCATCTGCCAGCTCTGCGCCGCGCCTTTGCCGATCACGCCCAGCACGGCGTTCATGTCGAGCCCGGCCTTCTCGCCGAAAGCGATGGCTTCCGACAAGCCTTGCACGAGCCCGGCGATGCAGATCTGATTGACCATCTTTGCCAACTGGCCGGCGCCGCTTTCGCCAAGCAGCGTCACCGCCTTCGCGAAGGCCATTGCTACAGCTTGCACTTTCGCGAAAGCTTGCGCATCGCCGCCGCACATCACGGTCAGCACGCCGTTGATGGCGCCCAGATTGCCGCCCGAGACGGGCGCGTCGATGAACTGCAGCCCCTTCGCTTCAGCGGCTGCAGCAAGCTCACGCGCAATCTCAGCCGATGCCGTCGTGTGATCGACGAACACGGCGCCCGCTTTCATGCCGGCCAAGGCGCCGTCGGCACCCAGCGTGATCGAGCGCAGGTCATCGTCGTTGCCGACGCAGGCAAAGACGATGTCGGCTTGGGTCACGGCCTGCTTGGGTGTTGACGCGCTTTGCCCGCCATATTCCTCCACCCATTGCTCGGCCTTCGCGCCGGTGCGGTTGTAGACGACCACCGAATGCCCGGCGCGTGCCAGGTGGCCCGCCATCGGATAGCCCATCACGCCCAGGCCGAGAAAGGCGAGGTTCAGCGGTGCAATGGGCTCGTAGGTTTTGGTGCTCATGTCTGAATCCAAACGGGTGTCGAGCCTCGCCTTTCAAGCAAGGCGCAACTGCAGCGGAATGTGATGGGTGGCGAGACGCCAATGGGGTTCAGACAAGGTCTATTCTCGTGAGCTGGCCTTGTCTGGGGAAAGGTGGGCCTTCGTCTTGTCTCGATCTTGTCTTGAAGAAGCTGGCGAGCCGCAGAAGATGCGGCCGCGCAGCCGAATGGCTTAAACGATTGTCAGATGCTCGGTACCGGCCGACAAATCGCTGCTGCGTGCGCGGTTGCTGTTGAGCTTGATCTGCAGCCGCAGGTCGTTCACCGAATCGGCATTGCGCAGCGCATCTTCGTACGTGACCATTTGGTTCTCGTACAGATCGAAGAGGCTCTGGTCAAAGGTCTGCATCCCCAACTCGCGCGACTTCTTCATGATCTCCTTGATCTCGGCGACTTCGCCTTTGAAGATCAGATCGGAAATCAGCGGTGTGTTCAGCATGATCTCGACCGCCGCGACGCGGCCTCGGCCTTCTTGGCGTGGTAGCAGGCGCTGCGAGACGAGGCCCTTCAGGTTGAGCGACAAGTCCATCAACAGTTGTTGACGCCGCTCTTCCGGGAAGAAGTTGATGATCCGGTCCAGCGCCTGGTTAGCGCTGTTCGCGTGCAGCGTGGCCATGCACAAGTGGCCGGTCTCGGCAAAGGCCACCGCGTGCTCCATGGTTTCGCGGTCGCGGATTTCGCCCATCAAGATCACATCGGGCGCTTGCCGCAAGGTGTTTTTCAGCGCTTGGCCCCAGCCTTCGGTATCGAGGCCGACCTCGCGCTGCGTGATGATGCAGTTCTTGTGCGGGTGCACGAACTCGACCGGGTCTTCGATCGTGATGATGTGTCCGTAGGAATGCTCGTTGCGATAGTCGACCATCGCTGCGAGTGAGGTGCTCTTGCCCGAACCGGTGGCGCCAACGAAGATCACCAGCCCGCGCTTGGTCATCGTCACATCTTTCAGCACCTGCGGCAGGTTCAGGCCGTCAATGGTGGGCAGCGTCTGCGGAATGGTCCGCAGCACCAGCCCGACATGGCCTTGCTGCACAAACGCATTCACCCGGAAGCGACCGATGCCCTGTGGCGAGATCGCGAAATTGCATTCCTTGGTGCGTTCGAATTCAGCTGCCTGCTTGTCGTTCATGACCGAACGAGTCAGTGCCAGCGTGTGCTGGCTGGTCAGCGGCTGGGGCGATACCTTGGTGATCTTGCCATCCACCTTGATGGCGGGCGGGAAGTCGGCCGTGAGGAACAAGTCAGACCCATTGCGCGACACCATCAGTCGCAGCAAGTCGTTGACGAATTTCGATGCCTGATCTCTTTCCATGATGTCCTTCTTTTCGCTTCAAGGCCGGGCCTCTGCCCGCCTGCCCGCACGGATGAACCCGCGCGGCAACCTTCCAAACCTCGAGCCGTCAACTGCTCGACAACAGCGCACTGAGTCGGGCGCTGACCTGACGCAATCGCAACGAAAGGCGTCGCGACAACGACGCCAACAAGGCCAGTCCGAGACGTGGCTCGAACATGATCATCTCATCCAATCTCTGCGCATCAATGACGGCAAGCGTGCAGGGTGTCAGCGTTGTGCAGGCTGAAAACCGGGCGCCGGCGTCCAGCAGCGACATTTCGCCCAGCATGTCGCCGGCGCGCGCTTCGGCCAGCCGGGCCCGGCCGCCCCAGGGCTGGACGCGGTCGACCGCCAAGGTGCCTTCGAGCACGATCAGCATGTAGTCGCCCTGCTCATCCTGGCCGATCACTTCCTTGTTGATCGGCACGGTGACGAACTGCAGGTACTGGCTCATGCGCAGCAATTCGTCGGGGCTCAGCGCGGCCACATAGCGGTCGGCGCCCCAGAGCTTGGCGAACATCGGCTCGGCCAGCTTGCGCTCCAACGGTTGCGCGCCGACCTGGGCGGCACGCTCGGTCCAGGTGGCCAACGATTGCACGTCTTCGGCGCGCTCCGAGAACTGCGTCGAGAAGTAGGCCGAGTCAGCGATGGAACTGTCGGTGCCGTTGGCCGGCGCCGCTCGATCGGCGCCGCGCTTGAGTCGATCAAAGAATTTCTTCAAGGCCGTGCCTTTGCAATGGCACGTTCAGCCTGGGAAGTTCTCAGGGAACTTGGCTTTGGCTCGCGCTTCGGCTGGCGAGATGATGTTGCGCCGTACCAGGTCGGTCAGGTTCTGGTCGAGCGTTTGCATGCCGACGTTGTTGCCGGTCTGGATCGACGAATACATCTGCGCAATCTTGTTTTCACGGATCAGGTTGCGGATGGCCGCGTTGCCCAACATGATTTCGTGCGCTGCGACCCGGCCCGAACCGTCTTTGAGCTTACACAGCGTTTGCGAAATCACGCCGATCAGCGACTCCGACAACATCGCACGGACCATTTCCTTTTCTGCTGCGGGGAACACGTCAACGACCCGATCAACGGTTTTGGCGGCGCTTGAGGTGTGCAGCGTGCCGAACACCAAGTGGCCGGTTTCGGCGGCCGTCAGTGCCAGCCGGATGGTTTCCAGATCGCGCATTTCGCCGACGAGGATGGCGTCGGGGTCTTCGCGCAAGGCGGAGCGCAGCGCGTTCGAGAAGCTCAGCGTGTGCGGGCCGACCTCACGCTGATTGATCAGACACTTCTTCGATTCGTGGACGAATTCGATCGGGTCTTCGACCGTCAGCACGTGGCCGTATTCGTTTTCGTTCAGGTGATTGACCATCGCCGCCAGCGTGGTCGACTTGCCGGAACCGGTCGGGCCGGTCACGAGCACCATGCCGCGTGGCTTCAGCGCCAGTTCGGCAAACACTTTTGGCGTGTTCAGCTGTTCCAGCGTCAGGATCTTCGACGGAATGGTCCGGAACACGGCGCCTGCGCCACGGTTCTGGTTGAACGCGTTGACGCGAAAGCGGGCCAGGCCTTGAATCTCGAACGAGAAATCGCACTCCAGCGTCTCTTCATACGCCTTGCGCTGCGAGTCGTTCATGATGTCGTAGACCATCTCATGAACCTGCTTGTGCTCCAGCGGGTCGACATTGATGCGGCGCACGTCGCCATGGACACGGATCATCGGAGGCAACCCAGCCGAAAGATGCAAGTCGGACGCTTTGTTTTTGACCGAGAACGCCAGCAGTTGGGTGATGTCCATGTGTCTTCAAAAAGGGGGTTGGGGAGCCCGCACACACCGGCGCGCAGCGCCTTGATATAGGCTCGGCGGATTATGGCGACGATTGCGGCGAACATACAACAAGTGCACCAGCGCATCGGGCGGGCCTGTGTCGCTGCGCAACGCCCGGTGCGAAGCGTCACGTTGCTGAATGTCAGCAAGACTTTTCCCGAAAATGCGGTGCGTGAGGCCTTCGAGGCCGGTGAGCGGTCCTTCGGCGAAAACTACGTTCAGGAGGCGCTGGACAAGATCGCTGCGTTGGCTGATTTGCGCGATCGGATCGAGTGGCACTTGATCGGCCCGTTGCAGAGCAACAAGACGCGGGGGGTCGCCGAAGCCTTCGATTGGGTGCACAGCGTCGATCGTTTGAAGATCGCCGAGCGGCTGAGCGAGCAGCGCCCAGCCGCTCACCAGCCGTTGCAAATCTGTTTGCAGGTCAACATCAGCGGGGAGGCCAGCAAGAGCGGCGTGATGCCGAACGAGTTGCCGGCGCTGGCCCACGCGGTGGCTCGCTTGCCGAGGCTGCGCTTGCGCGGCCTGATGGCCATCCCGGAACCGATGGGCGATGACGAGCAGCGGCGTGCACCTCACCGTGCGCTTCGTCTGCTGCAAGAGCAACTCGTGCGCGACGGCCTGCCGCTTGACACCTTGTCGATCGGCATGAGCGCCGATCTCGAAGCGGCGATCGCCGAAGGCTCGACGATGGTGCGTGTAGGCACCGCGATCTTCGGTTTGCGCTAATTTAGATTCGGCTGATGGCTCGTAAATCGGAGATTAATGCGGCCGATCATCGAATAGCGTAGCGACTTGTCCTTTGACTGGCGTCCGTTTCTGGCGCTTTCGTTTCATGTTTTCGATGCCTTCCCCCCGCGCACGCCTGCCTTGGCCCTATCGCCCTGAAGCCGAGGTGCTGACCCATCTGCTGGAGTCATCGGGCAGCGCACTCGATTGGCCGGCCGCTTTGTCGGCAGCGACGCCCTGGGTGCAGGCCGTGCGCGACAAGCCGGCGCCGTTCTGGGCGATGGAATCGCTGCTGCGCGAATATCCGATCTCCAGTGCCGAAGGCCTGGCGCTGATGCGGCTGGCCGAGGCCCTGCTGCGTGTGCCCGACACCGAAACCGCGATCGCGCTGACGGCCGACCAACTCGGCAAGGCCGAATTCGATGGCAGCTCCGGCGGCCCGCACAAGATGCTGGCCAGCCTGTCGGCCAGCGCGATCACCTGGTCGAAGAAATTGCTGCCAGATGCGCAGGGCGAGGCGGGCCTGTTCAAACGCCTGGGCGCGCAGACGGTGGTCGGTGCGACCGTGCGGGCCATCCAGCTGCTGGGCCGGCAGTTCGTGCTCGGCCGTTCGATCCGCGAGGCCATGAACGAAGCCTCAGCGGCGCGCGCTGCGCAGCCAGCGCTGCGCTTCAGCTACGACATGCTCGGCGAAGGCGCCCGCACCGAAGCCGATGCACAGCGCTATCTCGCGTCTTATCAAAACGCAATCGGATCCTTGGCGCGTGGCGATGTCGCGGCCGCACCTGAAACCTCGGACGGCATCTCGATCAAGCTGAGCGCCCTCTTCTCGCGCTATGAAGATGCGCAGCGCCAACGCGTGTTCGCTGAACTGCTGCCGCGCGTCTGGCTGCTGATCGAGGCGGCCGCCCGCGCCAACATCAACCTGACCATCGATGCCGAAGAAAGCGACCGGCTGGAGTTATCGCTCGATGTGTTCGATGCATTGGCCGCCCGCATCGCGCAAGACATGCCGCAGTGGCGCGGCTTCGGGCTGGCGGTGCAGGCGTACCAGACGCGCGCGCTGCACGTTGTCCATGAAGTGGCGCGCATCGCAAGAAAACACGACCTGAATTTCATGGTTCGGCTCGTGAAGGGCGCGTACTGGGATGGCGAGATCAAACGCGCCCAGGAGCTGGGCCTGGACGGATATCCGGTCTTCACCCACAAGCACCACACCGACATCTCTTATCTCGCCTGCGCGCGCGCGCTGATCGGCCATGCCGATGTGATCTACCCGCAATTCGCGACGCACAATGCCGGCACCATCTCGGCGATCCTGCAGATGGCACGGCGTGCCCATGCCGCATTTGAGCTGCAGCGTCTGCACGGCATGGGCGAAGGCGTGTATCGCGAGGTGATGAAAGACCGCGACATCCCGGTGCGCGTCTATGCGCCGGTAGGCGAGCATCGCGACCTGCTGGCTTATCTCGTGCGCCGTCTGCTGGAGAACGGCGCCAATTCGTCGTTCGTTCACCAACTGGCCGATGAGCAAGTGCCGGTGGCGGCCTTGCTGGCCTCGCCGTTGACGCCTACCGGCGCGTCGGCCTTGCCTTTGCCGCGTGCCTTGTACGGCCCGGGCCGGGCCAACTCACGCGGCGTGGATCTCGCCTGCCTGGCCGAGCGCGAATCGCTGGAGCACGCGATGGCAAGTACCCGTGTCGATCCGGTGCGCGAATCGGCGATTGCCGAAGTGACGGCAACGATGCAGCGGCTGCAGCAGGGCTTTTCCGGTTGGAATGCCACTTCGTTGCCCGAGCGGGCGGCCGTCTTGCGCCGCGCCGCTAACGCGTTAGAAGCGCGCACGCCCGAGTTCTGCGGCCTGCTCGTTCGTGAGGCGCACAAGACCTTGGGCGATGGCGTGGCCGAGTTGCGCGAGGCGGTGGACTTCTGCCGTTACTACGCCGATCAGGCCGAGCTGCGCCTGGCGGTGCAAACGCTGCCCGGCCCCACCGGGGAAAGCAACCAGCTGCAGTTGCACGGCCGGGGCGTTTTCGTTTGCATCAGCCCCTGGAATTTCCCGTTGGCGATCTTTGCCGGCCAGGTGGTGGCCGCGCTGGTGGCGGGCAACGCGGTGGCAGCCAAGCCCGCCGAGCAAACGCCCGCGGTGGCGCAACGCATGGTCGCGCTGCTGCATGAGGCCGGCGTACCGCCCGACGCGCTGGCGCTGTTGCACGGTGCCGGTGAAACCGTCGGCGCCGCGCTGGTGGCCGATGCGCGAACCGCCGGTGTGTGCTTCACCGGCTCGACGGCGGTGGCGAAAATCATCAACCGCACGCTGGCCGCAAAAGAGGGCCCGATCGTGCCGTTGATCGCCGAGACCGGTGGCATCAACGCGATGATTGTCGACAGCAGCGCGCTGCCCGAGCAGGTGACCGATGCGGTCGTGCAAAGCGCATTCCGCTCGGCTGGCCAGCGTTGTTCGGCGCTGCGGCTGCTGTGCGTTCATGAAAGCGTGGCCGATGGCGTGATCGAAATGATCCGCGGCGCCTTGCAGGAGTTGAAGCTCGGCGACCCGGCGTTGCTTGACACCGATGTCGGCCCAGTGATCGATGACGAGGCCTTCCAAAATCTCAACCGGCACATCGCTCGCCTCGGCCGGGAAGCTCGGCTGATTGGCCGCGCGCCGATTTCTGTGTCACTGAACGCCGCATGGCCGCGCCTGATTGCGCCGGTGGCGTTCGAGCTGCCTTCGGTACAGGAGGTCAAGCAGGAGATCTTCGGGCCGGTGCTGCACGTCGTGCGCTGGCGCGGCGAGGTCGATGCGTTGATGGCGCAGATCAATGCGCTGGGCTTCGGCTTGACCTTGGGCATCCAGACGCGCATCGACAGCCGCGCCCTGCGCCTGGCGCAAGCGGCGCGCATCGGCAACGTCTACGTCAACCGCAACATGATCG
>CAHJWV010000763.1 GCA_903643055.1 Burkholderiales bacterium
GGCAGTCGCCGGCCCACCAGGACCGCTACGCCACGCTCGGCCCGCTGATCTCGGTGATGCTGTTTCTGGCCGCGATGATCCTGGCCTTCTGGTATCTGCGGAATGAAGAGTTCGACCGCGAGCAGGAATCGGTCAAGCGTGACACCGAGATCACTCAGCAGCAGATCCGCCTGCGCCTGATCGAGAACCAGGAGCAGCTGGTGCGCATCGCCCGCGAGATCGTCACCCGCACGATCGACCACGACGAATTCCTGAGCCAGGCCGCCAGCTTCGCCCGCGAGCGTGCGGAGATCACCAATCTGATCTGGGTCAGCGGCTCGCGGAACAAGCGCGCGAGCTATTCGGCCACCAACCCGCATGCCGACTTCGGCGCGCCCGGAGGCGAGATCGGCAAATCGCTGCCCGAGGCCGCCAACCCCGAGCCGGAGGCTGCCTTCAAAACCGCACGCGAACTGCGCCTACCCGTCTACTCACGCGTATTCAGCGACAACTACGGCAACGCGGTGTTCCAGGTGCAAGTGCCATTGCTGGACCGCAGCGCGTTCTCCGGCACGCTGATCGCCGAATACTCGATCGATGCGCTGATGCGTTACTTCGTGCCGGCCGAGGTGTCGCGTCGCCACGCGATGACGCTGCTCGATTCGCAAAGCCGCGTGGTCTCCAGCACGATGGCATTGGTGCGCGGGCAGCCGATCAAGCCGGCGTCGATCGTCCATGAAGTGCCGCTGGCGCCGGCCAGCAACGGCTTGGTGTTGCGCGGCCAGGGCTACCGCACCTCGATCGGCCTGATCAGCAACACGCTGTTCTGGATGGTTGCCGCACTGAGCGCGCTGACGGTGTGGATGCTGTTCGGCACCTGGCGCCACATGCGCCGGCGCATGCAGATGCAGACCGCGCTGGTTTCGGAAACCAACTTCCGCCGCGCGATGGAAAACTCAATGCTGACCGGCATGCGCGCGATGGACATGGAAGGCCGCATCACTTATGTGAACCCGGCCTTCTGCGCGATGACGGGCTTTGCCGAGCATGAGCTGATCGGCCGCACGCCGCCCTTCCCGCACTGGCCGCCCGATCGCTATGAAGAAAACAACCGGCTGCTGCAGCAGGAGCTGCAGGGCCGCAGCCCGGCTGGCGGCATCGAGGTCAAGGCGATGCGCAAGGACGGCACGGTGTTTGATGCCCGCATGTACGTCTCGCCGCTGATCGACCCGAAAGGCGTGCAGACCGGCTGGATGACGTCGATGACCAACATCACCGAAGCCAAGCGCGTGCGCGACCAGCTCTCGGCTTCGCATGAGCGCTTCACGACCGTGCTCGAAGGCCTGGACGCCGCGGTCTCGGTGCTGTCGGTCCAGCAGGGCGAGTTGCTGTTCGCGAACCGCTCTTATCGCCTGTGGTTCGGTGCCGATTCGCGCGGCCATGGCCTGCTGGCCGGCGGCGATCTGGGCCTGCCAACGATCGCCGACATCGGCGACTCGGTCGACAGCTTCGGCGGCCTGCCGACGCAGGAGCTGACCGAAGCTGGCTCCGACCCGCGCGAAGTGCTGGTCGAGCCGCTGCAGAAATGGTTCGACGTGCGCGCCCGTTATCTGCAATGGACCGATGGCCGCTTGGCGCAGATGCTGATTGCCACCGACGTCACCAGCCGCCGCCTGGCGGAACAGCAAGCCGCGCAGCAAGCCGAGAAAGCGCAGGTCACGAGCCGCCTGGTCACGATGGGCGAGATGGCCTCATCGGTCGCGCACGAGCTGAACCAGCCGCTGACCGCCATCACCAACTACTGCAACGGCATGGTCTCTCGCGTCAAGAACGATGCGATCCAGAAAGACGACTTGATCGCCGCGCTCGAGAAGACCGCGCGCCAGGCCGAACGTGCCGGGCAGATCATTCGCCGCATCCGTGCCTTCGTGAAACGCAGCGAGCCGCAGCGCCAGCCCTCGCAGGCGCGGACGATCATCGACGATGCGGTTGATCTGGCCGGCATCGAGCTGCGCCGCCGCAATGTGTCGATCCACGTCTATGTCGCGCAGCGCCTGCCCACGCTGATGTGCGACCCGATCCTGATCGAGCAGGTCGTGCTGAACCTGCTGAAGAACGCAGCCGAAGCGATCGACTCCGCTCAGTTGCCACCGGCGCGGCGCAACATCGAACTGCGCGTCGTGCCGCGCCATACACCCGAAGAAGGCGGTGTGATCGAGTTCAGCGTGACCGACACCGGACCCGGGTTAAAGGAAGAAGTGATCTCGCGCTTGTACGAAGCGTTCTTCTCGACCAAGGCCGAAGGCCTGGGCATTGGCCTCTCCCTTTGCCGCTCGATCATCGAGAGCCACCGAGGCCGCATTCGTGCTCAAAACTTATACAATGGCGACCTCGCCGTCGGCTGTCGCTTCACCTTCACGCTGCCGGTAGAAACCGCCAAATCAACAGGCCTCGATGGGGCCATGACATGAGACAGCAGCCATGAGCTTGATCCCCAAGAAAGGCACGGTCTACGTTGTCGACGATGACGAGGCCGTACGCGACTCGCTTCAATGGCTGCTGGAGGGCAAAGACTACCGAGTCAAATGCTTTGACTCGTCAGAGTCCTTCCTGTCGCGCTTCGATCCCCGTGAAGTGGCTTGCCTGATCGCCGACATCCGCATGGATGGCATGAGCGGCCTGGAGCTGCAAGACCGCTTGCTGGAGCGCAAGTCGCCGTTGCCGGTGGTCTTCATCACCGGCCATGGCGACGTGCCGATGGCGGTGACCACGATGAAGAAGGGGGCGATGGACTTCATCGAAAAACCCTTCAAGGAAGAAGAGTTGCTGAACCTTGTCGAGCGCATGCTCGATCAGGCGCGCAGCTCGTTCTCGCACCACCAGGAAGCCGCCAGCCGCGATGCCTTGCTGTCGCGCCTGACGACCCGCGAATCGCAAGTGCTGGAGCGCATCGTCGCCGGCCGCTTGAACAAGCAGATCGCCGACGACCTGGGCATCAGCATCAAGACGGTCGAGGCGCACCGCGCCAACATCATGGAAAAGCTGAACGCCAACACCGTCGCCGACCTGCTGAAGATCGCGCTGGGCGCGCAATCGAAGACTTGACATGGCCCCCCAGTCGCTTCGCTCCTGCCCCCGAGGGGCGCCGTCCGGCTTGGGGCGGCCCGGCGCCGGAATTGACATGGCCCCCCAGTCGCTTCGCTCCTGCCCCCGAGGGGCGCTGTCCGGCTTGGGGCGGCCCGGCGCCGGACATCGGATGGATCCCCAGTCGCTTGGCGTTTGCTTGCCAGAGGCTTGGCGGCCCAGCTCCTGACATTCACACCCATCAAGGGCCGCTCGCAGCGGCCTTTTTTGATTTCAACCTTCACTTTCATTCGACCTATGACTGCCCAACTGATCGACGGCAATGCACTCGCCAAGAAAATCCGCGCCGAAGT
>CAHJWV010000764.1 GCA_903643055.1 Burkholderiales bacterium
CGCGGCCTTCCACAAGAACCGCAAGAAGTTCTTCCAGATGTCGAATTCAGCCGCGGGGGCGGGAATCGAGCGAGCACAGGAAGCTCGTGAATATTTCAACGGCGAGGGCATGCAGGCGTTTGCCGGCGCCGAAGATGCCACGCGGCAACTCGGCGTGCATCATCTTCGTCAGGCCGCTGCAGCGAAAGCGCTGGGTGCATCCGCTCTCGCGTCGGCGAAAAAGCGCCTGCTCGGCGGCGGAGCGGTCATCGTCGCGCTGTCGCTGCTGCTCGCCGCCTTCATCACGTTGCGCGTCACGCACCAACTCGGCGGTGAACCCGATCATGTCGCCGACATCGCACGCCGCATCGCGGGCGGCGATCTATCGGTGCCGATCCCGCTGAAGCCGCAGGGGGACATGAGCCTCATGGGCGTGATGGGACAGATGCAGACCGCATTGCGCGAGAGGGTAAGCGAACTACGGGAGACGCAGGTCAGTCTTGTTGCGGCCGCCCGCCTGGCAGGCATGGCCGAGATCGCGACGAACGTGCTGCACAACGTGGGGAACGTGCTCAACAGCGTCAACATCGCAGCGGAACTGGCCGGCGCGCAGTTGCGCACCTCCAAGCTCAGAGGACTCGCGCGCGCAGTCCGCCTGATGGACGAGCATGCCGCTGACCTGGGCGCTTATCTGACCAGTGACGCCAAGGGCCGACTGCTGCCCGGCTACCTGCGCGAGTTGACACAGGCGCTGGAGGCCGAGCATGCCGCGATGGCGCAAGAATTGAGCACGCTGGGCAAGAGCGTCGATCACATCAAGGAGGTGATTGCAGCCCAGCAGTCGTATGCAGGCACGCCGCGCATGGTGGAATCGCTGAACTTCTGCGACCTGCTGGACGATGCGCTGCGCATGAACGCGTTGGCGCTGACGAGCCACCGCGTGGAAATCGTCAGACATGTCGACGTGCTGCCCGCGCTGCCGCTGGACCGTCACCGCCTGCTGCAGATCCTGGTCAACCTGATCGGCAACGCCAAGCAGGCGCTGGATGGCGTGGTCGACCGGACGGCGTGCATCGAGATCAGCGCTGGCCTGGTGGAGACTGCAGACGCACCTACCTTGCGGATCACGGTCGCCGACAACGGCGAAGGCATTCCTCCCGAGAACCTGACGCGGGTCTTCACCCATGGTTTCACTACGCGAGAGAACGGTCACGGTTTTGGCCTGCATAGCTGCGCGCTCGCGGCGCTGGAAATGGGCGGAAGGCTGACGGCCCACAGCGACGGTCCGCAGCTCGGCTCCGCCTTCGTACTCGATATTCCGGTCCACATCGCGAACGGCGCGCAATGATCACTGCGATGAACAGCCGCATTCTCGTGATCGACGACATGCCCGCGATCCATGAGAACTTTCGCAAGATCCTCGGACCCCAGGTCGATGCCGGGGCCGCGCTCAGCGAATTCGAGCATGCGCTGTTCGGCGACGAAGCGAAAGCTGCACGCGCAGCATTTGAAGTCGACTCGGCCTATCAGGGCCAGGAAGGATTGGTCAAGGTCCACGCGGCCTTGAAAGCGGGCCGGCCTTACGCGATGGCCTTCGTCGACATGCGCATGCCGCCCGGTTGGGACGGCGTGGAAACGATAGAGCACCTCTGGCAGGTCGACGCAGAACTTCAAGTCGTGATCTGCACGGCCTATTCAGACGCGTCGTGGGACGACATCCTGGCACGGCTGGACGTCCGCGACCGGCTGCTGATCCTGAAGAAACCGTTCGACGTCGTGGAGGCCTTTCAGCTCGCCAGTTCGCTGACCGCCAAGTGGCAGCTGGCGCGCGACGCGGCGCTGAAGCTGGCGCGCCTCGAGGACGCGGTCCAGCATCGAACCATCGAACTGCGTGCCGCCAACGAAACCCTGCAGCAGGAGATCGTGCTGCGGGCCCACGACGAAGCGGAGTTGAAGATCGCCGCGAGCGTGTTCCACAACACGCTGGACGGCGTGATGATCACCGACCCGGCGCGCCGAATCGTGTCCGTGAACCCGGCCTTCATCGCCTTGACAGGCTACAGCGCCGAGCAAGCCGTAGGGCAACCGGTAGGCTTGCTTCGTTGCGATCAGCAGAGTCCGGAGTTTTATCTCGAGATGTGGGCCACGGTGGAGCGCGAAGGACGCTGGCAAGGCGAGCTGTGGAGCCGGCGCAGCGACGGCGGACTCTTTCTGGCGGAACTCAACACCGTCATGGTTCCGGGCAGCGATGGCCGGTCGGAACGTTACGTGAGCATGCTCCACGACATCACCGGGTTGCGTCGCCACGAAGAGCGCATCCGCCACCTGGCGTTTCACGATGCGCTGACAGGCCTGCCGAATCGAATGCTGCTGAACGACCGTCTGGAGGTCGCTATCGCAGCGGCGCGGCGCAACGCGGCGCGACTCGGCCTGATGTTCATCGACCTGGACCGTTTCAAGGCGGTCAACGATTCGTTCGGCCATGAGGCCGGCAACGATCTGCTGAAAGAAGTCGCCGAGCGTTTGCGGCGATGCGTGCGCGAATCAGACACGGTGGCACGCATGGGCGGCGATGAATTCGTCGTGCTGCTGGGCGGTGTCGACGTCCCTGAGAACTACGCGCTGGTGGCCCGCAAGATCATCGACAGCCTGTCGACGCCGGTGGTGCTGGAAGGCCGTGCGATGCAGGTGGGCGCTTCCATCGGCATCGCCTGCTTTCCGGACGACGGCCTGAACTCGATCGAGCTGATGAAGAATGCCGACGCGGCAATGTATGCGGCGAAGACGGCCGGCCGCGGCACCTGTCGTTTCTTCCAGCCGACGATGACCGGCAAAGCGGAGCAGGCCCTGCGCTTCGAAATGGAACTACGCCAAGCGATACCGAATGGACAACTGGAGCTCTATTACCAGCCCAAGGTGATGCTCCAGACCGGATGCGCCCGCGGGGTGGAGGCATTGGTGCGCTGGCGCCATCCTGTGCTCGGGATGGTGCAGCCGGGCCAGTTCATTCCGCTGGCCGAGGCCACCGGCATCATCTCCGACATCGGCGACTGGGTTCTGGAAGAGGCTTGCCGTCAGTCGCGCGCATGGCAACTCGAGGGCCTGGGACGCGTCAAGATCGCGGTCAATGTCTCGGTTCGGCAATTGCAGCGGCACGACCTCGTCGATCGCATCGAAAGCCTGGCCCGGACGTATCAGATAGCGCATTCGGATCTCGAGATCGAGTTGACCGAGAGCGTTTTCATGGGTAACCCGGAGGAGGTCGTCGGCATGCTGACGCGATTGCGCACGATCGGCGTCATGGTTGCCATCGATGACTTCGGCACCGGCTATTCAAGCCTGGGCCAACTGCGCCGCCTGCCGGTCGACGTTCTCAAGATCGACCGCTCCTTCGTGATGAACGCCGACCACGACGAGGGCGACGCCCAGGTGGTCAAACTCATCCTTGCGTTCGGCCAGGCGCTCAGCCTCTCGGTCGTGGCGGAAGGGGTCGAGACCGAAAGCCAGGCGGAGTTCTTGCGGTCTTGCGGTTGCACGACGGCGCAAGGCTACCTGTACGCGCGCCCGCAGCCGGCCGCGCAAACGGCAGTGTGGCTGCGCGAGCACAGCGATACCCTGCTGCAGCGATAGTTGGGAGCAACGCTAGAATCCGACCGGTGCGCGGGTGTAGTTCAATGGCAGAACGGCAGCTTCCCAAGCTTCATACGAGGGTTCGATTCCCTTCACCCGCTCCACCCGTTCTCATTGGGAAAAGGCGTATTCCCAAGTAGATCAACCACTTACGATTGGGGAATGCGTCAAGGCACTGTGTCAGTTCGTCGGAACTCCAAACTCAAGGAGCCCGACTTGCCTCTCCCCACTGGACTTAGCCGACGTAACGGCGTTTGGCAAATACGCATCGGCGTACCCAGCGACCTCTCGCACCAGTGAGCACGACAACACCCGACGGGCACAGCTTCGCGGAAGTGCTCGCCGAATGGCAAAAGGGCAAGAAGCCCGACGCCATTGCGAAGACCCGCCGCGCGTTGGCAATGGTTGAGGCGGCAGGGGTGACCGCCCCCATCGAGCGCTTAGGCCGTCAAGATGGTCTAGCGGTCCGCGCCCACATCAATGACACGATGGAGAGCGCGAGCGGCAAGACCAGGTCAGACCTTCTGGCGTGCGTGCAAGCGCTGCTGAACTTCGCAGTAAAGGAAAAGGGCTGGATCGAGTCGAATCCATGGGCCGGCACCGCTATTGCGAAGGGCCGCGCAAAGAAGCGCGAGCCGTGGGCGGATGAGGACCTAGCCTCCCTGCTTGCCTCGCCTCTCTTTCAGAGCTACGCATTGGACGCCGACCCCAAGGGCGGGTGCGATGCGCAGTATTGGGTTCCCTTGCTGGCAATGATGACCGGGGCGCGACAGGCAGAGCTATGGCAACTGCGGGTGTCTGACGTGATCGAGCGCGATGGTATCTGCCTTATCGACATAAACGAGAACACCGAGGGCAAGAGCGTCAAGAGCGCCGCA
>CAHJWV010000765.1 GCA_903643055.1 Burkholderiales bacterium
CGTCCCCCGCCGAGCCGATCAACTCCTGAAACACCTTGGGATGGACGTTGAGGAACAGCCATTGTGATGTTGGTGTGTCGGCCGTGAAATTCGACAGGTGGACGATGCGGCTGAGTCGATCGCACCAGCCGAGGTCGCGATCGGTTTGACAGGCACCGAAGACCACTGGCGGTGGCACGGGCTGGTTATTGGCGTCGCGCGCGCGCAGCAGCGCTTCATGGCCGACGACGCGCATGTGAGACAGGCTGTAGATCGGCTGGAAATGGCTGCCCATGCGCCAATCGGCGAAGCGCCCAACCCGTTGGCCAGGCGGGCCTTCCAGCTCACCGAGCAGCTTGGCCAGCCGACGGTTGAGAGGCCGGGCTGGTTCGACGGATGAGGCATCACCAGGGATGGACGGGAGCTGCGGATCAATCTGGGCGAGCATGCTGCGATATCGGATCGGCCTTCACAGATCTTTACCCCTCAGCCATCGCCAATACACGGCATCCCGTGACGATGCGGACATGAGCGATGGTGCTCATCAGTGAAAGGATTTCGAGATGGACACAACGAAAAACAAACCTATCACCTCGCCAACTGCCCTTATTTCCCGCGGCATCAAAAGCGTGATGCTGGGAACCTTGTTGGCTGTTGCGGGAACCGTGGCGATCTCGGCCTGGGCGCAACCGTCCCACGGCGAGGCTGGCGGTTTTGGCGGCCCAGGCCTGTTTGCCGGTTCGCCCGAGCATGCCCTGCGCGGCATCGACCGTCTGTTGGATGCCGTGAAGGCAAACGATGTGCAACGCGCGCAGATCAAAGAGATCGCCACAGCCGCCGCCGTCGACTTTAAAGCTCAGCACGAAGCCGGCAACAGCCTGCGCGACCAAGGCCTGCAGCTTTTCTCGGCAACCGTGGTCGATGCCCGCGCAGTGGAAACGCTGCGCCAACAGGTGCTGGCTCAACATGACCAGGCCAGCAAGCGCATCAGCCAGGCCTTGATCGAGATCAGCACGGTGCTCACGCCCGAGCAGCGCGTGACGCTCGTCGATCGCCTGAAACAACGCACAGATAAAGGTCGGCCGCGTGGCCCGCGTGCTGCGTCGCAACCTTTGAGCTGATGCGCGAATGGCAACGCTGTGTTCTGATTCGTCCCCGACCTTGCGGCGCCCGCTGCGGGGCGCTTCCTCGACCTCCGTTGCCATGACCGCTCGCTTGCTGCTGATCGATGACGATGCCCGCCTCGCCGGAATGGTTGGCGACTACCTTCGAGGGGCCGGCTACGAGATTGAGATCGCTGGCTCGCTGGCTGAAGGGCGCACGCGGCTTGCAACCGATAATTTCGACGCACTGATCCTGGACCTGATGCTGCCCGATGGCGATGGGCTCGACCTGTGCCGCGAGCTGCGTTCCCAGCCGCGTACGCGGCAGCTGCCGCTGCTGATGTTGACGGCACGTGGCGAACCGATGGATCGCATCGTCGGCCTCGAACTCGGTGCCGACGATTACCTGCCCAAGCCCTTCGAGCCACGCGAGTTGCTGGCGCGGGTGAAGGCGCTGCTGCGCCGCGCCGCGCCGGTCAGCGCTCCCGATGAAGTGCTTCGGTTCGGCCGGTTGGAGATTGATCTGGGTGCACGCCTGGCGCGCCTCGGAGGTCAGCCCTGCGATCTGACCAGCCATCAGTTCGACCTGCTGGTGGTGCTGGCGCAAAGCCCGGGCCGGGTGCTGTCACGCGACCAGATCATGGACCTGCTGAAAGGTCATCCGCTCGAAGCCTTTGACCGCTCGATCGATGTTCACATCTCTCGCATCCGCGCCGTCATCGAAGACGACCCGAAGGTGCCAAGACGGGTGTTGACGGTGCGTGGCGCCGGTTATGTCTTTGCCAAGAAGCAGGACGCAGACAGTGCGGAGTGAGCGGGCGGGGATCGCCGCTCTGGCGGTTCGAGGCTTGTCCTCGGTTTTGCATGCGCTTTTCCAGAACCTTGTTTTCGCTAACGCGGTGATGTCATGCACACACTGACGCTGCGCATCTACCTGACGGTGGTGGCGGTGCTGCTGCTGTTCGCCGGAACATCCGGCTGGCTGTTCCAGCGTCACATGGAACAAGAGCGCAAGCGTGCCGACTCGGTGCTGTCAGATCGCATGGCCGCCTGGGGTGATCTGCTGCAGCGCTCGCTGCCGCTGCCCGCCGCACCCGTCGCCGAGCAGGCGGCGGCATTGAAAGAGTGGTCGGCGCGCCTGCGCTTCCCGATGGCGTTGGATGACCAACACGGCGTTCGCATCGCCACCTCTGAATCCTTTCAGCGGCGTTCGGAAGAAACCGGTTCGTCGGGGCTGTCGGTGCCTCTGGACGATGGCCGTACGCTGTGGATCATGCGGCCGCCCGGCCCGCCGCGCCCTGACTTCATCGAACGATCAAACAATGATTCGAATCGGCAGGACCATCGAGATCGCGATCATTCCCACGAGGAGCGACGTTCACGTGATGACCGCCTGACGCACGATGACTTCAAGCAGCCGTTCCTGCTGCAAAAGGGGGTCAGCCTGATCGTCGTGCTGGTGCTGTTGTTTGTGGCGGTGGCTGCCGGTGCCTGGCCTGCCGTTCGCCATCTGACACGGCGCTTGAAAGCGCTGAAGAATGGCGTTGAACAGTTCGGTGCCGGTCAACTCAATCACCGCGTCGAGGTGTCCGGGCGCGACGAAGTGGCAGCCGTCGCTGTCAGCTTTAACCTTGCCGCGGAGCGCATCGAGGCGCTGGTGCGTTCGCACCAGTCATTGCTGGCCAACGCCAGCCATGAACTGCGTTCGCCGCTGGCTCGCATGAAGATGGCGGTGTCAATGCTGGATGGCGCCACGCCCGAGCGGCAGTCGAGCCTGATGACGGAGATCGATACCAACGTGGCTGAGCTCGACGCCTTGGTGGAAGAGGTGTTGCTGGCCAGCCGGCTCGATGCTGTGCAACGGGTGGCGCTGCACGATCCTGTCGATCTGCTGGCGCTGGCTGCTGAAGAAGGTGCGCGCGTCGATGCCGCGGTCAGCGGTGATTCAGTCACGGTGCATGGCGACGAGCGGCTGTTGCGCCGCGCCTTGCGCAACTTGCTTGAGAACGCTCGCCGCTACGGTGGCGGCAGTGTGCAGGCCAGCGTGCATCTTTCCGGCACGCACGCGGTCGTGCAGATTTGCGATCGTGGTTCGGGTGTGCCGGCAGAGTTGCGCGAGCGCATCTTCGAGCCGTTTTATCGCCTGCCCGGCCATGCCGAGCAGGCTGGCGGCGTGGGCCTGGGCCTGAGCCTGGTCAAGCAGATCGTTGAGCGGCATGGCGGACAGGTCAGCTGCATGCCGCGTGACGGCGGCGGTAGCTGCTTTGAGATGAACTTGCCGGTGGCTTGAACAGGCCGTCCGGGGCCGTTCATCAAGCCGATGGATCGCACAAGAAGGGCGTCAGCGCCTTGGCGAGGCGCGGAGCATCCAGGCCAGGAAAGCGCACATGCCGATGCCCGATAAAGACAGCCCGGCCGTGGCGGCGAACCAGAAGCCTTGCGCGCCCTGCAATGACACGGGTGTCAGCCCGGTGGTGTTGAACGCGACCGAGAACCCGCCGCCCAGGCCTACCCCCCAAATGGCCACCGCGTAGATCACCAGCGGCGCGGTGGTTACACGGTAGGCACGCAGGATGAATGAGCCGATCGTCTGCGCTGCATCGGCCGTGTGAAACACCGCGACCCAGGCCAGCAAGGGCAGGGCTGCAGCGATGATCACCGGGTCGTGCGTGTACGCACCGAGCACCGCTTCACGGCCGAGGTAGACAGCCAGCCCGATCACGGCCGAGATCAGCACACCGAGCTGCAGCCCATGCCAGCCGAAGCGTCGGGCGTCGCCGGGCATGGCGGCACCCACGCTTTGCGCGACCAGCGTGGTGGTGGCATTGGCAATCGCCAGCGGCATCATGAACATCAATGCGATCAGGTTGGCGGCCAGTTGATGGCCGGCCACTGCGGTGGCGCCGATGCGCGAGATGAAGATCGCCATGAAGGTGAAACCGGTGGCTTCGATCAGGATCGACAGCCCCATCGGTACACCGAGCTTCAGCAAGGCGCGCTGGCTCTGTGGGTGCGGGCGGCCGAGGCCCGCGCGATGCAGGCCGAACGAGTCGTAAAACGGATCGCGACGCAGCGCCGCCCAGGCCAGCAGCAGCTGCGCCCACATCACGACAGCGGTCGCGATGCCGCAGCCGGTGGCGCCGAGCGCGGGCCAGGCCAGCACATGGCCGCCTGGCAAGGGAAGGGTGGCGCCATAGATCAGCATGGCATTCAGCGGCAGCTTGGCCACGAGGCCGCCAAGCTGAATCGCCATCACCACTTTGGGCCGTGAGATGGCCGTGTTGAAGCCACGAAACGCCGTGAACAACAAGGCCGGCGGCAGCGCAAAGGCCAGGCCGCTCAAATAGGCGCGAACCTTCACCTCCATCTCGGGTTGCGCATGCGCCAGCGCAAGGAATGGTCCGGGAAACAGCAGCAGCAAGCAGCCGAATGCCGAAAGCCCGAGCGCCAACCACAGCGCCTGGCGAAACTGCTCGCCGGCGTCTTGCAATTGACGGGCGCCGAAAAGCTGGCCCGTGATCGGGCTGATCGCCAGCACCACGCCCATCAGACCGACGAACACGGTGGAATAAACCGCAGCGCCCACGGCCAACGCCGCCAGATCCATGGCGCCATAACGCGCAATCATCACGGTGTCTGCTGTGCTGAGGGCGAGTACGGCCACTTGGCCGATGAATACCGGCCAAGCCAACGCAGCGATGCGGCGGCCGCTATCGAGCAAACCGTGACGATTCATGGGCAGGCTTTCGCTCTCACTCTTAGTGAGGTTGCGATGCAGCTACGCGATGGCGTCAAGCGCTGCGTTCGCCGGGGGGCTTTGAAGACTTGTCTTCCAGGGCTCGCTCGGCATAGCGGTTGAAGCGCCACGCGGTGCCTTCCATCGTGATGCGCCGCCACGTAGCGCGCTTCTCGCCCGGTGTCATTACCGGCCAGTGCTGAACTTCATCGAAACTGCGGCCGCAACCCTTGCAGGTGTCGTCGCCCTGACTCGTAGAGCAAATGGCGATGCAGGGCGCGTCGGGCGTGGTCTCGTACCAGGCCAACCACGCTTCGTGCGCATCTCGGGGCATCGAGCCCTCATCGCATGTGGTTTCGTGGAAATAAACGAGCAGCGCGTAGACCTCGGCCAGCGCACGCACCTCAGCGCAAGCGCTGATCCCATCGGGCGACGGCGACCGCTCGCGCCACCAGTTGATGGCAGCTTCGATGTCGGTGATGTGGAGGCCGGCCATAACGTGCGAATTCACTCCTGCGAGGCCAAGACCAAGAGCGCCAGCGCCGTTTCGACTGTTTCTCGGTTGGCAGTCAGCTGAATCGGTGCGCCATCCAAAGCAGCAGCGCCTTCGGTCTTCAATCGC
>CAHJWV010000766.1 GCA_903643055.1 Burkholderiales bacterium
CATTCGCTGCTCGCGTTGAAGCTGCTTGAGCGCATGCGCGCCCAGGGCTACACGGTGCAGGTGCGCACGCTGTTCGAGCGGCCGGTGCTGGCCGACTTTGCGCAGGCGATCGAGCGTGGCGATCAACGCCGCGATGTGGTGGTGCCGCCGAACGGCATTCCGCCAGGTTGCAGCGCGATCGAGCCGCCGATGCTGACGCTGGTGTCGCTGAACGAAGCGCAGATCGGCCGCATCGAAGCGGCGGTGCCGGGCGGGGCGGCGAACATCGAAGACATCTACCCGCTCGCGCCGCTGCAGGAAGGTATTCTCTTTCATCACCTGCTGCACAGCGAGGGTGATGCTTATGTCACCCACAACCTGCTGAGCTTCGACAGCCGCGAGCGGCTGGAGCGTTTCATCGAAGCGTTCAACCAGGTGATCGCGCGGCACGATATTCTGCGCACCGCGGTGCTGTGGGAAGGCGTGCCCGAGCCGGTGCAGGTGGTGCATCGGCAGGCTTCGCTGTCATTGCAGTGGCTGGCGCCGGCCAACGATGTCGCGTCACGATCGGCCAGCGCCAGGGACCGGCTGCAGGCGCAGGTGGACCCGGCGCATTACCGCATCGATGTGCGGCAGGCTCCGATGATCCGCGCGATGGCGGTTCACGATGAGCACGAGCAGCGTTGGCTGCTGCAGCTACCTTGCCACCATCTGGTGCTGGACCACACCACGCTGGAGTTGCTGGTCGATGAGATCGCGCTGATTCAGCAGGGCTTGCAGGCCCAGCTGCCGCAGCGGGTGCCGTTTCGGCGTTATGTCGCGCAGGCCCGCCTGGGCCTCAGCCGCGAAGCACATGAAGCCTTCTTCACCGAGATGCTCGGCGATGTCGACGAGCCCACCGCGCCCTTCGGGCTGATCGATGTTCAGGGCAACGGCAGCCGCACCGAAGAGGCAAGGCTGAAGCTGCCCGAGGCCTTGTCAGCACGGGCGCGCCAGGCTGCGCAGCACCACGGTGTGAGCGCTGCAGCGCTGTTCCATCTGGCCTGGGGGCTGGTGCTGGCGCAGACCGCAGGGCGTGACGATGTCGTGTTCGGCACCGTGCTGTTTGGCCGCATGCAAGGCGGCGAAGGCGCGCACCGGGCGCTCGGCTTGTTCATCAACACCTTGCCGATCCGCATTCGCCTCGGCGCGCGCAGCGTGCGCGAATGCCTGGCGCAAACCCATGCGGCCTTGAGCGGGCTGCTGCACCATGAGCACGCGAGCCTGACGCTGGCGCAGCGCTGCAGCGCCCTCGGTGGCGGCACGCCGCTGTTCTCGACCTTGCTGAACTACCGCTACAGCGAAGCGGCAGGCGAGGCCGCATCGGCCCGCGCGTGGGAAGGCATGCAGGCCCTGGCCAACGACGAGCGCACCAACTATCCGCTGGATCTGTCGGTCGATGACCTGGGCGGTGATGGCTTCGAGCTGGTGGTGCAGGCGGTGGAGGGCGTATCGGCGCAACGCGTCGCCGAATACATGCAAAGTGCGGTGACCGGCCTGCTGCAGGCATTGGCATCGCACCCCGAACGCGCGGTCGCGGGTCTCTCGCTGCTGGGTGCGCAGGAGCGTGACCAGCTGGCGCAGTGGGGGCGTGGCGCGGCGTTTCAGGTGGCTGCTCAGGTGACGGCTGACGTGACGGCTGAATCGGCGACCCGATCACAGCCGGCTCGCACCGTGCATCAATGCATCGAAGCGCAAGCCCGCTTGCGGCCGCAAGCACTGGCACTGTGGAGTGCGAAAGACGGTGAAGCGCTGAGCTACCAGGCGCTCAATGCCCAGGCCAACCGGCTGGCGCACCGCTTGATTGCGCGCGGCCTGCGGCCGGAGGCGAAAGTGGGTGTGGCGCTGGAGCGCTCGGCCGAGATGTTGGTGGCCTTGCTGGCGATTTTGAAAGCCGGTGCGGCCTTTGTGCCGCTCGATCCGTCGTATCCCATCGAGCGGCTGGCTTACATCGTCGGTGACAGCGGCATCGAACTGCTGTTGACGCAAGACCGGCTGCGCGGGCTGGTGGATCGGGTGATCGACGGAGTGATCAGCGCGGCCAGCCTGCACGCCGTGCCGAAGCTGTCGGCGCTGGTGCTGGATGCCGGTGGCGAGGCCTCGGCCCTGCCCGAGCACGACCCGCAGCGGCCGGTGCATGCCGAGCAACTCGCTTATGTGATCTACACCTCCGGCTCGACCGGCCGGCCCAAGGGCGTGGGCGTGGCGCATGGGCCGCTGGCCATGCATGTGCAGGCGATCGCCGCCGCTTACGGCCTGAGCGCTGACGACCGCATGCTGCAGTTCGCGTCGATCAATTTCGATGCCGGTACCGAGCAATGGATGGTGCCTTGGTCGCAGGGCGCTGCGCTGGTGCTGTGCCCACGCCTGGATGGGCCGATGCGCGAGGTCGAAGCGCTGGTGCGCGACAGCGGCGTGACCGTGCTGGACCTGCCGCCGGCTTATCTGCGCCAACTGCTGGATTCGCTCGGCGAGCGCCGCTTGCCGGTGCGGGCTTGTGTGGCCGGCGGCGAAGCCTGGCCCGTCGAAGACCTGCGCCGCATGCAGGCCGCGTTGACGCCGCAACAGGTGTTCAACGCCTATGGCCCGACCGAGGCGGTGATCACGCCGACGCTGTGGCGCGGTGACCAACCGTTGGCGATCGATCAGGCCGGTGCCGGCCCCTATGTGTCGATCGGCCGGCCGGTCGGCGATCGGCAAGCCCATGTGCTGGATGCGCAGCTGAACCCAGTGCCGATTGGCGTGGCCGGCGAGCTGTACCTCGGCGGCCGGGGCCTGGCGCGGGCTTACCTGAAGCGCGCCGGGCTGAGTGCCGAGCGCTTCATTGCCGACCCGTTCGGTGACACAGAAAATGCCGGCGGGCGGCTCTACCGCACCGGCGATCGTGTCAGATGGAACGAATCGGGCCAGTTGGACTACCTCGGCCGCGTCGACCATCAAGTGAAGCTGCGTGGTCTGCGGGTGGAGCTGGGCGAAATCGAAGCGCAACTGTTGGTGCAAGCCGAGGTGCGCGAGGCGGTGGTGGTGGTGGCGAACGAAGGACCAACGGGCACGCGCTTGATCGCTTATGTGTCTTTGCACCAAGCCATCGAAGCCGATCAACTGATGAATCAGTTAAGAGAGCGCCTGAGCCGA
>CAHJWV010000767.1 GCA_903643055.1 Burkholderiales bacterium
GCCCTGGCCCATTTTCACAAGCAATGCGCGCGTTGCCGCACCCGCGTGGCCCCGGGCCTTTCGATCGACTTGGCGCATCGCGTCGATGCTGGAGAGATCGACATGGCGGCCATCATCAAGCCGCCGTTTTCGCTGCCGAGCGATCTGCACTGGACTGCTTTGGCCGTCGAGCCTTTTTGTCTGATCGTGCCGCGGCACATCGTCGGTGACGACTGGGCCGAACTGCTGTCAACCCACCCCTTTGTGCGCTACGACCGGGCCTCGTTTGGCGGGCGGCTGGTCGACCGCTTCTTGCGCGCAGCGCATCTGAGCGTGCAAGAGGTCTGCGAAGTCGATGAACTCGATGCGGTGGTTCGACTTGTCGCCCTTCGCGTGGGTATCGCGCTGGTGCGGCAATCCGCGCCATCCCTTTGGGCCATCGAACCTTCCACCGCGAAATTGGCTTGATCCATCGACCCCTCAAAAGCCTCAGCGAGCCGGCTCGGATGCTTTGGCAACAGGTGCGAAGCGCTTACGAGAGTTAGCAGCCGAGGATCAAAGCCGCGCTCGTAACACAGTAAGGCTAGGTGCTTACACTCACTTCCAGTTTGGAAATTTATTATTAATATGTAGCCATTATTACTGTTTCCGCCCGGCCCGACACGCTGGCAGGACGTTTTCGACTGGGCATTCAGCCGTTCGAAAGCGCGTGCAGTGCGTCGTTAGTGCCGGTACAGGAAACTGCCACTGGAGACTTGGCCGATGGACCCCTTCGAGCGTTGGCAATGTGCGGCGACACAGCGAGCGTGCAAATGCAAGCCCTGCGCGCCAGTGCGGCGATCTTTGCCGTTGATGCCGGCGCTTCGTGTTTGGACCGAGCGCGATGCGCCGCCAACCCGCTTAGTGCACGCTTCTATTGCGCTGCCGCGCGTTGCGCGGTAGCGCCCCCGATGCAGCCCCAACGGCTGCGTACGCCGCTTTGCCCACGCAGCGGCGTTCTGTACCGCGAGCCGTCCCACGACGGCGCAATGAACCTGCTTCGACGGCTCTGACGGCGCCTTCACCCGTTCGACAGGTTCGACAAAAAACCAGCCGGCCCACCGGTTGCTGTTCAGCCCTTAGGAGAGACACAAGTGAAACGAAGCAGACTTTTTTATGCGGCGCTTTTGGCCCCGCTGTGGACCGTGGGTTGCGGCGGGTCGGACGACCCTGCTGCGGCCGATATGGCCAGTGCTCCGGCCACCGTGGCCGACACCGCACCGCTGGCTCAGCCTGCGCCGGCCGGGCAGCCCAGCGATGCAGCCACCGATGCACGCGGCATGGGGGCGACCATCGCGCCCCGGCTCACCACGCCGTGGACTGCAGAGGCGTTGCAAGCCTCGCAGCCGCTGCCGGAATATCCGCGCCCGCAGCTCACACGCCAGGAATGGCTGAACCTGAACGGCAAATGGCACTACCAGGGTGGCGCCGCTGCTCCGAGCGCCGACAACGCGCCTGATACAGCGCCGGCCTTCCCGGCCAACCCGGAGAAGATTCGCGTGCCGTATCCGGCCGAGTCTTATCTGTCGGGCATCCAACGCTCCGGTGAGCGCAACCTCTGGTACCGCCGCTCATTCGAAGTGCCTCACGGCTGGGGCGGCAAGCACGTCAAGCTGAACTTCGGTGCCGTGGACCGCAAGGCCACCGTGTATGTGAACGGTAAGAAGGTCGGCCAGCACATCGGCGGCTACGACGCCTTCAGCTTCGACATCACGCCTTACCTGCGCGCCGGCAGCAATGAGCTGGTGGTCGGTGCCTACGATGCGACGAGCAACGACGGCACTGTCGGCAAGCAAAGCAATACGCCGGGCGGCATCTTCTACACGCCGACCTCCGGCATCTGGCAGACCGTGTGGCTGGAGCCCGTGGCCGCAGCGCACGTCACCCGCCTGGACACCACGCCCGACCTGAGCAACAACACGCTGCGCGTGACGGTGCGCGGTGAAGGCATTCCGGCCAATCAGTCGATCACCGTGACCGCCTACGACGGCACAAAGTACGTCGGCCACGGCAGCGGCAAGGTCGACCAGGAATTCAGCATCAAGATTCCTGCGGCGCACCGCTGGTCGCCCGAAGACCCGTTCCTCTACGGCCTGAAGGCCGAGATCAACAACGGCCAGATCGTTGACGTGGTCGGCAGCTATTTCGGCATGCGCTCGATTTCGGTCGGCACCGTCGACGGCGTGCCGCGCCCCTTGCTGAACGGCAAGTTCGTGTTCCAGCACGGCCCGCTCGATCAGGGCTTCTGGCCGGACGGCCTGTACACCGCGCCGACCGATGAAGCGCTGAAGTCCGATTTGGTCGCGATCAAGGAACTCGGCTTCAACATGGTTCGCAAGCACATCAAGATCGAACCGCAACGCTGGTTCTATTGGGCCGACAAGCTGGGCCTGCTGGTGTGGCAAGACATGCCGCATGCCTGGGATGCCGAATCCGATGCCGCGGTGCGCGCTGAAGTCGAACGCGAAGACCATGAGATCGTGGATGAGCACCGCTCGTCGCCATCGGTCGTCACCTGGGTCATCTTCAATGAGAGCTGGGGCGATTTCGACATGGCCCGCATGGCCGGCACCTTCAAGGAATGGGACGCAAGCCGCCTGATCAACACCCATTCCGGCATCAACTTCGCCCCGGGCGATTCAGGCGCTGGCGACCTGATCGACGTGCATTCCTACCCCGGCCCGTCGACGCCGGCCTTCCAGCCCGGCCGCCCGGCCGTGCTCGGCGAATACGGTGGCAACGGCCTGCGTGTCGAAGGCCACATGTGGAACCCCGCCGTGACCTGCTGCTACACGCTCTACCCGGACGCAGCCGCGCTGACCCAGGTGTTCACCGGCCAGATCAGCCTGCTGCGCGAGCAGGCGTCGACGCAAGGCCTGAGTGCCGCGGTCTATACCGAGATCACCGACGTCGAAGACGAACTCAACGGCTTCCTGACCTATGACCGCCAGGTCAAGAAGCTGGACTTTGCCGCGGTGCGCGCTGCCAACGAGCAACTGCTCAACGGCGTGCCCTTCGTTCGCACCGGCGGGTCGTATTCGCTGCGCAGCGTGGCCACCGACGCCACCGACCGATTCCTCAGCCACAACGCGGCGCTGACCAGCATCGCCGGCGTCGCGGCCGACAGCACCGACCTGGCCAAGCAGGCCGCATCGTGGAAGCTGTCGCCCGGCCTGGGCGATGCCAACTGCCTGTCGTTCGAGTCAATCGATCAGCCCGGCCAGTTCCTGCTGGCACAAGCCACCATCACCGTGGCGAGCTACGCCAACAGCGACGTATTCCGCAATGACGCGACCTTCTGCCCGCACAAGGCGCTGAATGGCGGCACCGGCTTCTCGTTCGAATCGAAGAGCCATCCAGGCAGCTATCTGCGCCAACAGAACTCGGCGGTCGCTTTAGGTACCGAGACCGGCGACGCAGGCTTTCGCGCCGACGCCTCGTGGCTGCTAGTGCCCGGCTTCTGGCGCAGCACCGTCGCCTTGCCGGTCGGTGAATGGCATTCGCTGCGGGTGCTGACGCCGAACTACGACACGCGCTACGTGCGGCATGCCTCGGGGCTGCTCAACACCCAGGTCGTCAACGCCAGCAGCGACGACACGCTGAAGGCCGACGCCACCTGGCGCATCGTCAAGGGCCTGGCCGACTCGTCGTGCTATTCCCTCGAGTCGAAGAACTTTCCGGGCGAATACATGCGCCACGCCTACTCGCGCGTGCGCCGCGGCGCGCTGGAAGACAGCGAGCTGTTCCGCCAAGACGCGACCTTCTGCACCTCGCAGGGCACAGTCGGCGTGCGTCTCGCGGCCTTCAACTACCCGGACCGTTTCGTGCGCCACTACGCCGAAGAACTCTGGATTGCCGATGGCCGCGGCAGCGACTGGAACTCGGCCGGCGGGCTGGAGATCGACAGCAACTGGGCCATCGAAAGCCCGTGGGCGCCTTGATGATGAACCGGTGATTCGTTGATCGGCCATCGCCGATCGCGAGACTCATGAAACCGAAAGCCGTCACCGCGAGGTGGCGGCTTTTTTTTGGAGCGTTGGGAGTTTGAACACTGGGCGATGTAAGGCCAGCTGAGGCAACTGCTGGCGTGCCACTGCGATCAGGCGCGAATGTCGATCAGTGAACCCAGCAACTGGTTTTGCGTTTGCATCGCCCGCACGCTGGCTTTGAACACATACACCGCGACGCTTTGCTGAACGCTGTCGGCCGCCAGATTCGAGCCGGGCACCGCTGCCGACCCGACCGAAGCCGCAACGCCGCCATCGGCCAAAGCCTCTTGTGCAACCACCTGTCGCCGATAACCCGCTGTCTGCGCATTGGCAACGTTATTCGCCGCCGCGCCCAGCCCCAACATGGCTGCGTTCATACCGGATACGGCGATGGAATTGATGGCGCTCATGGGATGGACCTCAACTCCTTATCGGCGGTTCTCAAACCGACTTGAGCTTGCCGATCGACTGGCGTGGGCCGGCGGCGAGTTGTTTTCGCCACGCAGTCCGCTCAAGGCAAGGCCGTGTTGCTCGGCCCGATGGCGTTCGATGCGCTGATCGCGGCCAAGCCCATGCGGCTGAGAAAAGGCCGCAACTTCGCCCACGGCAACCTGACTTCTACGTTGCAAGCCTGTGTCCCATGAATCATCTGTGGCGAAAAGCTGATGCCTTTGGTGGTCGGCCACATGGCGTAGCTGATCTCGCCAGGGTTCAGTCCTTCACAATCGGCGAGCGCGGAATCCGCCTCGAACGCCGCCATCAGCCGCTCATCGACTCGGGTTCGCCAGTGGGCTGGTGATGCGCCATCCAGCCAATCCGAGACATCGACCCGGCGCCCGTTGCGGGTGTCGAAGGTCCAGACGTCTTGCCGACTGTTCGGGTGGGCGCCGCCGCAATCGTCGGTCTGCGCCACCGCCACCGTGAGCCAGGTGGCGCCGCGCTCCAGCGGCGCCAAGGTCCATTCATAGCCGCCCTGGCGGCCATCGTCCATCTCCAGCATGTTGCCGCGGCAAGTCATCGCGGCAATGGTTTCGTCCAGCAGTGCTTCACGCAAAACCTGGTTGATCAGCGCCAGTGCCGGCTCGGCGCCAATCAACTCGATGCCCTGTACCGAGGGGTTCGCGGGCGGTCAGGAGGCGATATCGCAAATCTTCCCTGCCTCGGCATGTTCCTCCATCGCGACGTCGTCGCCCTCGGCCACCTCGCCGTGGATCGCCATCGACAGCGCGACGTCTTCCAGTTGACGCAGGTCGTAATAGCTGCCCCCCCGACTCGCTCAGGCAAGCCACGATGGCTCGGGCGCCAATCTTTCCCTGCCAGACGCCGCGCCAGCTCGGCGCTAGCTCGCCAGCATGCGCAAGGGTCGGCCATGCCGCCATCTCTCCACGACCACAAACACCACCACCACCA
>CAHJWV010000768.1 GCA_903643055.1 Burkholderiales bacterium
GTAATACGCCACGCCGCCATCGGTCTGGCGCAGCGTGAAGTGGGAGACGTGGCCGGTGAACGGGCGCAGGCTGCCGTTACCGCGCACAAGCGCCACGCACAGCAGCTTGCCTTGCATCGCGTTGAGGTCGATGCGGGCGTCGTCGCTGAGCAGTTCGAGCTCGTACCGAAAATCGCGTGACAGCGCTTCGCTGGCCTTGAAGCGGTTGACCAGCAAACGGGCCCGGGGGGCGTTGTCGTGGGGGAAGGTCAGTCGCAGCAGCCGCGCGTGTTGTGGGCCGTTTAGCAGGTCCAGGAGCTGTTGCAGCAGGGTCATGTTTGCGTCAGGCTCAATGGAATGGAGCGGGCTGGCACAGATCAATGATGATGTTGGCGCAGGCGCTCGACACCCCAGCGCCGGTTTCGCCGGACACTGCGCTCGATCATTGACCACTGTATCGCAAGCAAAACCGCGGCCCAACCGCGACAGAGCCGCGTTTCATCAGGACGCGCATTGCGGTGCGGTGGGCTTGGCGTGCGGCGCATTGAACCTGAACAGGCCCTAGACTTGCAGCCCGGCGACAGGTGCCGGGCCGCATGACCCATGCGTTCTCTGGCGATCCGCCGGATGGATCGATGGCATGTCGCTTGCACTCTTTATCCAACTGCA
Organism: Burkholderiales bacterium; assembly: GCA_903643055.1. Next base: position 649 of record CAHJWV010000768.1, read on the forward strand.
AACCACACTCAAGGGAATTCATGTCCAGGCTTTATCCCCGCGCATCGTTCGCCCAGCCCCAGACGGCCCTTCGGCCCTTGGCCCTCGCTCTGGCCGGCTTGTTCGCCGCCGCTCAGCCCGCACTGGCACAGACCGAGCTGGCCGAGGCCGCGCCTACAGCTGCCGCATCGGCTTCGGAAGCCGGCAAGCTGGCGCCGGTGATGGTGACGGCGGAGCGGCGGCGCGAGAACGCGAAGGACGTGCCGAGCGCGATCTCGACGATCAGCGGCGAGAAGCTCGACGTACTGAACTCCAGTGGCGAAGACGTGCGTTTGCTGTCGGGCCGCACGCCCAGCTTGAACATCGAGTCGTCGTTCGGCCGCGCCTTTCCGCGTTTCTACATCCGTGGGTACGGCAACACCGATTTCCACCTCAATGCCTCACAGCCCGTTTCGTTGATCTATGACGATGTGGTGCAGGAGAACCCGATCCTCAAAGGCTTTCCGATCTTCGACCTGGAGCGCGTTGAAGTGCTGGCCGGCCCGCAAGGCACGCTTTTTGGGCGCAACACGCCGGCGGGCGTCGTCAAGTTCGACTCGGTCAAACCTTCGCAAACGCAAGACGGCTACGTCTCTGCGTCTTACGGCCGCTTCGGCACCGCCAACGTCAGTGGCGCCTTCAACCTCCCGCTCTCCGGCCCTTGGGCAGCCCGCCTTTCCGCGCAAGTGCAGCACCGTGACGACTGGGTCACCAACAACGCACCCAACAGCCCGACCCACGATCTGGAAGGTTATGACGACTCGGCCTTGCGGGCGCAGTTGCAGTACAAGGCAGACAAGGATTTCACCGCCTTGCTCAATGTGCATGCACGTGATTTGAAAGGTTCGGCCCGGCTCTTCCGCGGCAACATCATCAAGCCCGGCACCAATGAGCTGGTCGATGGATTCGACGAGAAGACGGTGTCCTTCGATGGTGCCAACAAGCAGACGCTGACGAGCGCGGGCAGCAGCCTGAAGCTCAGCTGGAACCTGGCCCATGACTTGACGCTGCATTCGATCACCGGCTACGAGACGGTGAAGGCCTTCAGCCGCGGCGACGTCGATGGCACGGCCGGCCCCTACACCGGCTTTCCGGTCACGCCGGGCGCCAGCGTGCCCTTCCCGTCCGAAACCTCCGACGAGCTGCGCGACCACAGCCAGATCAGCCAGGAAGTGCGCCTGGAGTCGAATGCGGCCGGCCCGTTGAAGTGGCAGGCCGGCGCCTACCTCTTCCGCGAAGAGTTCGGCATTGACAGCATCAACTACGACTCGACCGCTGGCGGCGTGCAATCGGGTGCAGCGGTCAAGACCGATCAGACCAACGATGCCTGGGCTTTGTTCGGTTCGGTCAACTATGAACTGAGCCAGCAGCTGAAGCTGCGTGCCGGCCTGCGCTACACGCACGACAAGAAGTCGCTAGGCACCCAGCCCGATGCGTCGTTGAATGCAACGCAAGGCCTGAACGCCGACACCAACGATTCGAAGACCAGCGGCGACCTCAGCGCGACCTATGCGATCACGCCGCAGGCCAACCTGTATGCGCGCGTCGCCACTGGCTTCCGCGCCTCCAGCGTGCAGCCTGCCTCGGCCTTCGGCCCACAGTCATCGGCCGGGCCCGAGACCAACACGTCGTATGAAGCCGGTGTGAAGGCCGATCTGTTCGACCAGCGTGCCCGTGCCTCCTTCAGCGTCTTTCATTACGACGTGAAGGATCAGCAACTGAGCGCAGTCGGCGGCTCGACCAACACCACCACGCTGGTCAGCGCGAAGAAGGCCATGGGGCAGGGTGTTGAATTCAACTTCGAGGCTTATCCGGTCGACAACCTGCTGGTCGGCCTGAGCGGCAGCTACAACCTCACCAAGATCAAGGACCCGGATCTGGTCGTGGCCGGCTGCGCCGCCTGCACCGTGACCAACCCGCCAGGCACGGTGGGCGGCACGTATCGCATCGACGGCAACTCACTGCCCCAGGCGCCGAAGTGGGTGGCGAACGTCAATGTGCGTTACGGCATCCCGACCGCCAGCGGCGGTGAATATTTCGTCTATACCGACTGGGCCTACCGCAGCAAGGTCAACTTCTTCCTCTATGAGTCGACCGAGTTCACCGGCAAATCGCTGCTTGAAGGCGGCCTGCGCGTGGGCTACATCTGGGGCAATGGCAAGTATGAAGCGGCGCTGTTCGGTCGCAACATCACGAACCAGACCCGTGTGACCGGCGGCATCGACTTCAACAACCTGACGGGCTTCATCAACGACCCGCGCACCTTCGGCGCGCAGTTCAAGGCCACGTTCTGAGGCGGGCGCAAGGTCCGCAGGGGCGTTTTAGACTCGGGGCATGACCGCTCCGACCGCCCCCGCGCCTTCGCGCCTGTCGCTTTATCTCGACCTGATCCGCTGGGATCGCCCTGCAGGCACTTACCTGCTGCTGTGGCCCACGCTGGCGGCGCTCTGGATCGCCGCTGGCGGCTTTCCGGGCTGGCACTTGCTGATTGTTTTTTCGCTCGGCACCTTCCTGATGCGCAGTGCCGGTTGCGCAGTCAACGATGTGGCCGACCGCGATTTCGACAAGCATGTCAAGCGCACCGCGAACCGAGCCGTGACCAGCGGGGCGCTGGGCACCACGGAGGCCTTGCTGCTCGGCGCGGCGCTGGCGCTCGCGGCTTTTTTGCTGGTGCTGACGACCAACGGCGCGACCATCGCGTGGAGCGTTGCGGCGCTGGCGGTCAGCATCTTCTACCCGTTCACCAAGCGCTTTTTCTCGATGCCGCAGGCGGTGCTGGGCGTGGCCTTCAGCTTCGGCATTCCGATGGCCTTCGCTGCGGTGCAAGGCACGGTGCCGCTGCAAGCCTGGCTGCTGCTGCTCGGCAACCTGTGCTGGGTCATTGCCTACGACACCGAATATGCAATGGTCGACCGCGACGATGACCTGAAGATCGGCATTCGCACCTCGGCGATCACGCTCGGCCGCTTCGATGTGATCGGCATCATGGCGTTCTATGCCTTGTTCCTGTTGATCTGGGGCGTGATCGGTTTTCAGCAAGGCCTCGGCGGGGCTTACCTCGGCGGGCTGGTGGCGGCCGCCGGCATTGCGCTGTGGCACTACACGCTGATCCGCAAGCGTTCGCGCGACGGCTGCTTTCGCGCCTTCCGGCTCAACCACTGGCTGGGCTTTGCGGTGTTCGTCGGCGTGGTCGTGGATTACGGGATTGCGCAGTTGGTGGGCCACGGCGCATGACGGCGGTGCTCGAGACTTCGCGGCTGCGCCTGCGGCAGTTCACGCTCGACGACGCAGCCTTCACGCTCGCCCAGCTGAACGAGCCATCGTGGCTGCGCTTCATCGGCGACAAGAACGTGCACACGCTGGACGACGCACGGCGTTACCTCAGCGAAGGGCCGCTGGCAATGTATGCGCGGCATGGCTTCGGGCTGTGGCTGGTGGAGCTGAAGCCGGACCACACGCCGATCGGCATGTGCGGGTTGATTCGCCGCGAGTCGCTCGACGATGTGGACATCGGTTTTGCGTTTCTGCCGGCCTACTGGTCGCAAGGCCATGCGCATGAAGCCGCCAGCGCGACCCTGGCTCACGCCCGCGAGGCCTTCGGCCTGCGCCGCGTGGTGGGCATCACCGCGCCCGACAACACGGCCTCGGCGGCGCTGCTGCGCAAGCTCGGCCTGCGCTTCGAGACGATGGTCGAGCACCCGGATGGCGAACGGCTGCAGCTGTTCGCCATCGATCTGATGAGCCCGACGAGCCGCCCAGGCGGCCCGGTGCAGCCTTAGCTCAAGCGGCTCAAGCCACGGCGCTCAAATGACGCCCGCTCAAGCTCAAGGGTAGAGTCCACGCTCTTCGCGGGCATACAGGATGCGTTCGCAAGCCACCGCGAAGGTCGCGGTGCGCAGGCTGATCTTGTGCTCATCGGCCTTGTCCCAGATGTGGCGCAGTGCATCGACCATGATCTTGTCCAGGCGCACATTGATCTCGTCTTCGCTCCAGAAGAAGCTGGAGAAGTCTTGCACCCATTCGAAGTAGCTGACGGTCACGCCGCCAGCATTGCAGATCACGTCGGGCACGACGAGCACGTTGCGGTCGGCCAACACGTCATCGGCATCGGGCAGCGTTGGGCCGTTGGCGCCTTCGAGCACCAGCTTGGCCTTGATGCGCTTGGCCCGCTCCACGGTGATCTGGCCTTCGAGTGCGGCCGGAATCAGGATGTCGCAATCGACGTTCCAGAACTCTTCGTTATCGACACGCTCGGCGTCTTTGTAGTTGCCGATGCCACCGTCGCGCTTGAGCACGTCCATCGTGGTCAGCATGTCGAAGCCCTTCGGGTTCACGAGCGTGCCGGTGTGGTCTTGCACCGCGACCAGCGTGGCGCCCGCGCCGACGA
>CAHJWV010000769.1 GCA_903643055.1 Burkholderiales bacterium
CGATGAAGCCGTAGCCCTTGCTCTCGTTGAACCACTTCACGGTACCGGTTTGGGTCGTCATGGACGAATTCCTATCTACAAAGTAATGCGCAGCACATGCTCCGCATGCAGAGACACTCAAGAAACGTTATTCGGGGATTTCTATCGAACCATCCTGGAGCCAGAACGGCATGGCAAAAGATCACTCACAACCACAGTCTTGCGTATACCTGTGCCGCTGAATATACACCACGTATCGTGCTTGTCTGCCAAGTTCCGTTGAAGCCTTACAACCTGAGGGTCCGATGAGGCACTGACACAATCCCGATTCCATTTTTTATGACATCTCAAACCTTGAAGGAATGTCCATGAAGACCCGCGCCGCTGTGGCATGGAAAGCCGGCCAGCCTTTGACCATCGAGACCGTGGATCTTGAGGGCCCGAAGGTTGGTGAAGTGCTGGTCGAAATCAAGGCCACCGGCATCTGCCATACCGACTACTACACCTTGTCGGGTGCCGACCCCGAAGGCTTGTTTCCTGCGATCCTCGGCCATGAAGGTGCGGGCGTGGTGGTCGATGTCGGCCCGGGCGTGACCACGCTGCGTCGCGATGACCATGTCATTCCGTTGTACACGCCCGAATGTCGGCAATGCAAGTTTTGCTTATCGCGCAAGACCAACCTGTGCCAGCTGATTCGCGGCACGCAGGGCAAGGGCTTGATGCCCGATGCGACGAGCCGTTTCTCGATCGATGGGAAGCCGATCCTGCACTACATGGGCACCTCGACCTTCAGCAACTACATCGTGGTGCCCGAGATTGCGCTGGCCAAGATTCGCAGCGATGCCCCGTTCGACAAGGCCTGCTACATCGGCTGTGGCGTCACGACGGGCATCGGCGCCGTGCTCTTCACTGCGAAGGTGGAGGCCGGCGCGAACGTCGTTGTTTTCGGCTTGGGCGGCATCGGCCTGAACGTGATCCAGGGCGCGAAGATGGTCGGTGCCGACAAGATCATCGGCGTCGATATCAACCCGGAGCGCGAAGCGATGGCGCGCCAGTTCGGCATGACGCACTTCATCAACCCGAAGACGACCGAGAACGTGGTCGATGCGATTGTTCAATTGACCGATGGCGGCGCCGACTACAGCTTCGAGTGTGTCGGCAACACAAAGCTGATGCGCCAGGCGCTCGAATGCACCCACAAGGGCTGGGGCCGCAGCATCATCATCGGTGTGGCCGAGGCGGGTGCCGAGATCAGCACGCGCCCGTTCCAGTTGGTCACCGGCCGCAAGTGGGAAGGCTCGGCCTTTGGCGGCGCGCGTGGCCGCACCGATGTGCCGAAGATCGTTGACTGGTACATGGACGGCAAGATCAACATCGATGACCTGATCACACATCGCCTGAAGCTGGAAGACATCAACCAGGGCTTTGAGTTGATGAAGCGAGGGGAGTCGATTCGGTCTGTGGTGGTCTATTGAGCCCCCCAGTCGCTGCGCTCCTGCCCCCAAGGGGCGCCGCCCATCGGGCCGGGAAACCCGGACCCTGGGGCGTGGCTTGAGAGGTCGTTTCGCTTTGCTCACTTCGATTTACTGCAATCTCCCCCATGCCAGATAACGCTACTGTGTCAGTGATTTCCGAGCATGCCTGCTTTGGCGGAGTGCAGGGGTTCTATGAGCATGCGTCTTCGGTGATCGGCTTGCCGATGCGGTTGGGGGTGTTCGTGCCGCCGCAGGCGGAACTGGGGCCGGTGCCGGTGTTGTTTTATCTGGCGGGGCTGACTTGCACTGAAGAGACCTTTGCGATCAAGGCGGGTGCGCAGCGATATGCGGCGGAGCACGGCTTGATGCTCGTGATGCCGGACACCAGCCCGCGGCGCACGAGTATCGATGGGGCGACGGCGTCATGGGACTTCGGCGAAGGTGCCGGCTTTTATCTCGACGCCACGCAGGCGCCTTGGCGTGGGCATTGGCGCATGGCGTCTTACCTCACGCAAGAGTTGCATGCCCTGGTGCTCGCGCATTTCCCGGCGCGGGCCGATCGTGTCGGGATCTTCGGGCATTCGATGGGCGGGCATGGCGCGCTGACCTTGGCCTTGAAGAACCCGGGCCTCTATCGCAGCGTGTCGGCCTTTGCGCCGATCGCCGCGCCGATGCAATGCCCATGGGGCGTGAAAGCCTTCAGCGCTTATCTCGGCGATGACCGCCACGCGTGGGCGCAGCACGATGCGACGGCGCTGATCGAGGCCGGTGCACGTGCGCCCCATTTGCTGATCGACCAGGGCTTGGCCGACAAGTTCCTGGCTGAACAGCTGCATCCGCATCTGCTGGAGAAGGCTTGTGCCGCGCACGGCCAGCCGCTGACCTTGCGGCGTCACGCCGGCCATGACCATGGCTATTACTTCATCTCGACCTTCATGGCCGATCACATCGCGCATCACGCTCGGAGCTTGCTCACATGAAACTGTCGGTGCTCGATCAATCGGTGTCGGTGCAAGGCTCGACCGAAGACGCGGCGATCCGCGATACGCTTGCGTTAGCCGAGCACGTGGAGACACTCGGTTATCACCGCTTCTGGCTCAGCGAACACCACAGCCTGGCCACCATCGTCGGTACCGCACCGGAGGTGTTGATGGCCGCGGTGGCGGCGCGCACGCAGCGCATCCGCATCGGCAGTGCGGGTGTGATGCTGCCGCATTATTCGTCGCTGAAAGTGGCGGAACAGTTTCGCGTGCTGGAGGCGTTGGCACGGGGCCGCATCGATCTCGGCGTCGGCCGCGCGCCGGGCAGTGACATGCGCACCGCCCGCGCATTGAATCCGAATGCCGCGAATGCTGCCGATAACTTCCCGCAGCAGATCGAAGACCTGATCGCCTGGGGTAACGGCCAGGCGCACCGCGGCATCCATGCCCACCCGCGTGGTGCGGCAGCGCCCGAGATCTGGGTGCTGGGCAGCTCCAACTACGGTGCGCAATTGGCCGCGCACATGGGCTTACCGTATGCCTACGCGTATTTCTTTGTCGATGGGCAAGGGGTCGAAGAGGCGCTGGACCTCTACCGCAGCCTGTACCGGCCGAGTGAGCGACACCCGGTGCCGCAAGCGACCATCTGTGTCTGGGCGATGGCGGCCGATACCGAGGCGCAAGCCAAGCACCAGGCGCTGAGCCGCGACCGCTGGCGTGTCGACCGGCTGCGCGGCGTGATGCGTCCGCTGCAGTCGCCGGACGCCGCGGCGGCGGAAGGCTTCAGCGCGGCCGACTTGCCAACGCTCGGCGCGGCGC
>CAHJWV010000770.1 GCA_903643055.1 Burkholderiales bacterium
CCGGCTCGCAGCGCGCCAGCGGCCCGCCCCGCGGCCAGCAAGCCGCCCGCCAAATCGTCGACCGGCTTCGACGACATGGACGACGACATTCCGTTCTAAATCGCCCGCGCTAGGCGACCGATCCAGTCTCTTTGCCAACCAGGCTCACTGCTGACACAGTGAGCCTTTTTTGTTGGCCCCCATCGCCGCAGGGAGATGGCCGAAGGTAGCCGGCCCGGCTGTCGGGTGCATGCCAACATCCCTGCCTCTCTTCAGGAAAGAAAGGCTGGACCATGAGCGACACCTCTCACGACACTGAATTTCATGCACTGCACAACCAGCGCACGCCGCTGCTGCTGCTGGTCAATGCCTGGGATGCCGGCAGCGCACTGTTGATGCAACGCCTGGGTGCGCCGGCCGTGGCCACGAGCAGCGCCGCGATGGCGTGGGCGAACGGGTATGCCGACGGCAGCCAGCTCCCGATAGCGACCTTGCAGGCCGCCTTGCAATCCATCGCCCGCGTCCTGCGGGTGCCGCTCACGGTCGACATCGAAGGCGGCTATGCCGATGATCCCCGCGAGGTCGGGCGCAACGTCGAAGCGGTGATCGATGCCGGCGCGGTCGGCATCAACATCGAAGACGGGCATGACAGCCCTGAGCTTCTGTGTCACAAGATAGAGCAGGCGCGTGCCGCAGCCGAGCGGCGCGGCGTGCGGCTCTTCATCAACGCCCGCACCGATGTCTACCTGAAAAGCTTGGCCGCGCCCGCGCAGCAGGTGGACGAGACCCTGCGCCGCGCACGCCTCTACACCGAAGCCGGCGCCGATGGCCTGTTCGCGCCCGGCGCGAAAGACCCGGCGCAGATTCAGGCACTGACCGCTGGCACCCATTTGCCGGTCAACCTGCTCGCGCTGCCCGGCCTGCCGCCCGCGCGCGAGCTGGCTGAACTGGGTGTGCGGCGTGTCAGCAGCGGCTCGGGCATTGCCGAGTCGGTTTATGGGCGGATCAGCGAGTTGGTGACGGGCTTTCTGCAGACCGGCAACGGGCAAGCGCTGGCGGCGCAGGCATTGCCCTATGGCGAACTCAATGCGCTGATGAAAGCCGCGGTAGCTGCATCTCCCTCCAGCCGCTGACAGCTCACCACCGGATCGCGACAAGCCGGTGGCCAGCCGATCAACCCGGCTGAAGGTCGACGCACCGGGCCGCGTCAGCAACTCAACCAGCCAACGCGAAGTCCACGGCAGCCATGGCATGCAGAAGCGTCGTGTCGAACACGGGCAAGGGCACATCCCCCTCACGCAGGATCATTGCCAACTCGGTGCAGCCCAGCACCAGCCCCTGCGCGCCGCGTGATTGCACCCCAGCAACGATCTCGCGCAGCGTCTGACGCGATGCATCGCGCACCTCGCCTTTGCACAGCTCGTCAAAAATGATGCGGTGCACCTCCGCGCGATCCAGCTCATCGGGCATCACGCAGCCCACGGCATGCCGGGTGAATGAGTTGACATAGAACGGTTGCTCCATCGTGAAGCGGGTACCCAACACGCCGACGGCATCGAAGCCCGCCGCGCGCACCGCTTTCGCAGCCACGTCGACAATGTGGAGCACAGGCACCTTCACCGCCGCGTGCACGGCCGGCGCCACGCGGTGCATGGTGTTGGTCGCGATCAATACGCAGTCGGCGCCGCTGGCTTCCAGGCGCCGCGCGGCGTCGGCCAGGGTACGCCCCATGCCGTCCCAATCGCCCTGCTTCTGGCCTTGCACGATGCCCTCGAAATCAAGGCTGATCAGACGCTGGCTGCGCGGCTCGGGCTGGTGACGGGGCTGGACCTGGCTCGGCTGTGCCGCCAGCATGACGGCCCGCGTGCGCGGCAGGCGCTGTGGCTGATGGCCGAGCTGGCGATCGTCGCGACCGATCTGGCCGAAGTGCTGGGCTGTGCGCTGGCCTTCCATCTGCTGTTGGGCGTGCCGCTGCTGGCCGGCGTCGCATTGACGATGCTCGACACGCTGCTCGTGCTCGGCCTGCAAGGGCGCGGCTTTCGCAGCCTGGAGGCCCTCGTGCTGGGACTGGTGCTGACGATCGGCGCGTGCTTCGCGTCTGAGCTGGTGTTCGTCGGCGTGCATTGGCCGCAGGCGGTGCAGGGCCTCGTGCCGTCGCTCAGTGTGTTGACGCAGCCGCAAGCGCTGGCACTAACGATCGGCATCGTCGGCGCCACGGTGATGCCGCACAAACTCTACCTGCATTCATCGATCGTCCAGACGCGCCGCACTGGCAGCACCGAAGCCGAACACCGCGTGGCCATCCGCTGGTCGAACCTGGACACCGTGGCATCGCTGCTGCTGGCCTTGCTGGTCAATGCCGCGATTCTTCTGCTCGCCGCCGAGGCCTTTCATTCGCGCGGCCTGCTGGTCGCCGAGATCGACGACGCCTATCGCCTGCTCGAGCCGGTGGTCGGCGTGTCGCTGGCCGGGCTGCTGTTTGGCGTCGCGCTGCTGGCCGCCGGCCAAAGCTCCACCTTCACCGGCACCATCGCCGGCCAGCTGCTGATGGAAGGCTTTCTCGACCTGAAAATCCCATGCTGGCAGCGCCGGTTGATCACCCGCGAGCTGGCGCTGATCCCGGCGTTTGCCGGCTTGCTGTGGATGGGTGACCACGGCGTGGCCGCCTGCTTGTCATCAGCCAGATCGTGCTCAGCCTGCAATTGCCCTTCGCCATTTGGCCGCTGCTGCGTTTTGCGGGCAGCCGCCAGCTGATGGGCGGGCTGGTGGCCTCGCTGCCGGCGTGCCGGGTCGGCTGGATGATCTTCACTGCAATCAGCGCTGGTAACCTGTGGCTGCTGACTCATCTCGCGCTCGATTGACCCCAAGCCAAGACCCGGTTCATGCACCGCCACAGACTTCAGCCACTGGGCTTTCTGCGCCTTCACACGGGCTGTGAGGGTGGGTCAGAAACGTTCACCCCGCCCCGAATCAAGCCGCCAAGTATCCTCCGATGATGTATGCGCAATTTTTTGGCTTGAAGCGTCAGCCTTTTTCGATCGCGCCCGACCCGCGCTACCTCTTCATGAGCGACCGGCACCGCGAGGCGCTGGCCCATCTGCTGTATGGCCTGAAGGGCGGCGGCGGCTTTGTTTTGCTCACCGGCGAGATCGGTGCCGGCAAGACCACCGTGTGTCGCTGCTTCCTGGAGCAGATTCCGAAGCGCTGCAACGTCGCCTACATCTTCAACCCGAAGCTGACGGTCGATGAGCTGCTGAAATCGGTTTGCGACGAGTTCCGCATTCCCTACGAGCACACCGGCGCAGGCACGGCCTCGGTCAAGGATTACGTCGACTCGCTGAACGCCTTCTTGCTGCGCACCCATGCGGTCGGCCAGAACAACGTGCTGATCATCGACGAGGCGCAGAACCTATCGGCCGATGTGCTGGAGCAGCTTCGCCTGCTGACCAACCTCGAGACCAACGAGCGCAAGCTGCTGCAGATCATCCTGATCGGCCAGCCCGAACTGCGCGGCATGCTGGCCCGGCCTGAGCTGGAGCAGCTGGCGCAACGCGTGACGGCGCGTTTTCACCTTGACGCGCTGTCGGAAGCCGAGACGGCGCAGTACATCCGCCACCGGCTGACGGTCGCCGGCATGACCAGCGCGATGCCCTTCGACCGGCGCGCCCGCTTGCGCATCCATCAGCTGTCGCGCGGCGTGCCGCGGCGCATCAACCTGCTGTGCGATCGGGCGATGCTCGGTGCCTATGCCGACGGTCAGGCGCGGGTCGATACCGACATGGTCGAGAAAGCGGCCTCCGAGGTGTTCGACCGCGTCGAGACCACCGCCAGCATCGATGCGCAACGCCCGCGCCGTCTGGTCTGGGCGCTGGGCGGGGTGGCGGTCGCGGTGCTGGTCGGCGCGGTGGGTTGGGCGGTGGAGGCCGGTGCGCGCAAGACCGCGCTGGCCGATTCACGCAACCATGCGCCCGTCGTCGGCGCGGTCGGCTCTCCCGCTTCGGCGGTACCGGCTGCAGCCGCTGCCTCGGTGCGCGGTATCACGGCGGTGGCGCCACCGGCCTCGGGCGCAGCCGTGGACGCCGCGGTCGCGCCGGTGGCTGCGTCCACAC
>CAHJWV010000771.1 GCA_903643055.1 Burkholderiales bacterium
TGTTCAGGGACTTGGACTGGCGAAGCTCGATCGTGAGGCCGCTGTCGGCGACCAAGCCGTGCACGGCCGCCGTGTGGACGCCGCTCTTGTCGATGGTGACTTTCTCGGGCACGTCGTGCAGATCGATCGCCCGCTCGAAGAAACGCCGCGCCGCGGCGCCGTCCCGCCGGGCCGTGAGCAGGAAGTCCACCGCCTGGCCGAGCCGATCGACAGCCCGGTACAGGTACTTCCACTGGCCGCCGATCCGGATGGAGGTCTCGTCCATCCGCCAGCTGCGCCCGACGGGGCGCTTGCGGCCTCGAAACACCTTGGCCAACAGCGGCAAAAGCTTCAGCGCCCAACGGTACACCGTGGCGTGGTCGACCGCCACGCCACGCTCGGCCATCATCTCCTCCAGGTTGCGCAGGCTCAACGGATAGGCCGCATACCAGCGAACGCACACCAGCAAACGCACACCAGCATGATCTCCAGCGGATAGTGCAGCCGCTGCAGCACCTTGCGAAGGACGGACGTTTCGAGCTGAATGGGCACTGGGACCATCGGCACAATGGTAGCGGCGCCAGCTTATTGCGACAGAGCCAGTCGTCCACAGCGTTCAGCAGATATCTCATGTCCCGAACCACAGTTGGGACAGCGGAACACCGTCAGGAACTCGCCGCTTTCTGTGTCTCGGCCGTAGCGCTCCCACTGGAGATCCCAGGAACTCAGGGGAGCCATTGATGCAACCCGATCCAGCTCATCGCCAGGAACGCCTTCAGCAAGCAACTTCGCGCGAGCAGCAGCATCACGGTTGGTCGAAATGCACATGCCTTCCAATCAATGAGGCGATGACTTGCTGTCGTATGCGGCGAACGCTAGCGGCTCTTCGTCAAGCGCGCGGAGAGCCTCGTCAAACGCTTCCTGCTCGGACGGAAAGCTCTCATTCCACACATGTGAACTGTTAGCTTGGTCGACGAGTTCCAAGATCCATTTCCCTTCGCCATCACCATAGATTTCAATGGCTACGTCTACCCCGTTACGTGTAAGCCTTTGGCTCAACGACGACCTGTCAATTTCTGGCTCTTCTGGCGTTGCAGTCATGTTCTCTTTCCGATGTCTCAACGAGGCTCGACGAGTGAGCGGTAGTGCGCCGCCGCGTCGCCAATCCGCATGACTGCATCGCGCTGCTCGGACGGCAATTTCTCCAGCGAGCCGAGCGACACATCTGTCTTCAAAAGCTTCTCGATCGCGCCTACGAGGTCCATCAAGCCAGCTTCGCTCAGTCGCGGGTCGTATTCTTGCGTCGTCATGTGATTTCCTTCCTATCGAGCCGCGTCATTTTGGTCGGCAACAATAGCAGCGCATTACGTTAGGCGAGCTGCTTGCGCAACAGAGCCGCGCGCTTGCCTTGCGTGTCAACGAATGGGTAGATGCCGAAGGGCTTGAATCGCTTGACTGGTTCCCGTGACTCAGGGCATCTCGCCCATTCCATCGAGCGGGTAACTGGCCGGCTCAACTGCGTGCGTCGCCACGTAGCAGTCCGTGTCGCCAGCGTCGGCCATGCAGCGGCAGCAATCGCCACCACAGTCCGAGCCGACAGGGTCGCTCGGATCATCCAAGGGACGCTTGCAGATCTTGCATTGCATTTGGTGATCGACCATTCCCTTTTTCCGTGGTCAGGCCGGCGAGGCGTCGAAGTCATCGGCGGGGTAAATGCCGGCCCGAAGCGTGCCTTCGTTGGCCTCCTCTTCGCTGATGCCGTACTTGGACAGTGCGGCACAACGTGCCAGTTCTTCACTTGATTCATGCACTTGGCCGAGTTCCTTGCTGTCACCACTGTGGTGCACGCGTACGTTCCAGGCCTTCATCTGTTGATATGCCATGTGCGACTCCTTTTCCTACTTCGTCCAGTTCTCGACTTGCAGTCCTTTTACGCGCCTGAAGTCTTTGGTGTTGTTGGAGACGACGGTTGCTCCGATTGCTCGAGCGTGTGCGGAAATCATCAGGTCAGCCGCGCCGAGCTGTGCGCCGCGCTTCTTGAGGTCAAGCCGAATCTCGGCGTAGTGCTGAGCCGCCTCCTGCGGCCAATCCAATACCGCGAGGTGCAAGGCCAAGCTGTCAAGAACGACTTGATTCTGCTTGCGCTTTGCAGCAGCAGAGGCCTGTACGCCATACGTCAGCTCCGCGAACGTCACAGCCGACATGACTTGCTGTTGGAGAGGCACCAACTGCACCTGCGCTGCCAGCGCGGAAGATTCGCCGCGCATCAAGAAGATGCAGGTGTCCGTGTCCAGCATGTAGACCGTCGTCGTCAAAACGAGCGCTCCTGGATGGGCATGCGCTCAACGCCGACCATGAAATCCGCTGACGCCTTCGCGCCCGACGCAAAGAATGCCGACCAGTCGCTGGGGCGCGGTGTCAGGATGACGCTCTCGCCCTCGCGGCGGATGAAGACCTCTCGCACCGCATCGGGAAACCGGAATCCAACCGGGATCGACACGGTTTGAACACGGTTGTTCCATCCGATACGGGCGGTCGGGCGGGGGGCGGGAGTTTGATGGGATACCATGTGGCAAAGTATATGGCGCCTTTGTGCCATATGGCAAGCCATGATTGCAGTTTCTCCAGCGCGAAGGGGACGCCCGTTCGAGTGACAATCAGATGACGCGTGCCGCGATGCGGCCGAGGTCGACCGGATCGCCTTCAACGAGACTCTTTGTCGCAGACAGCGTGGCGAGCCCCAAGACCTCGCGGATGTGCCGTAGGTCTTAGCAGCGATACTCGCGTCATTTGAGCGCTCGCTTCGCTGCGTACGCGCGTATGACTGCTCATGGCCGACCGCGAACATCCGACGGCTGCATTGTGGGAACCAAGTCGGAGGTTCAATGGCGCAGCTGGGGAAAGCCTGTGGCCAGCAGGTATTGCGCGAACAAAGGGGCGTCCACGGTCAGCGTCGTTTGTCCCTGACCGCCCTTGCTCAACAGCTCCGCCTTGCGCAAGCGCTCAACGGCGGCGCGTACCTTCGCCACCGTGGGACGTTCACTTTGTAGCGTCGCGAGCTTGGCCAACGTCTCCTTTCCAAACGGTGGAAGACTTTCCGCAACGACGAACACGGCGCGATCGAAGGCACTGAAAGGGTGAAGCATCGCCCTCCAGCCAGCCACTTGGCGTTCGTCCAGCAGCATCCGCTTGACGCCCTCGGCCACATCCGTAATTCCCTCAGCCGACATGGCCTTCACCAAGTCTTTCATCAACGCCGGTTTGTAGCCGATGCGCGCAAAGATCAGTCGAAGATCGTCCAACAAAGGACGTTTGCCGCGATGCACCGACCCGAAATGCTCCGCCAACAGCTTCAAGAACTCATCCCCCAACGCCGGAAAGGATTCTGTCGCAATAGGATTTCGGCTCGAAGTCGCACGCTAGCGGTAGTGTGTCTTCGGTGCCGACCCACTACGGGTAGTGTCTCACTCTTGTCGAAATTCCTTATTGCGACAGAACCGGTTCC
This sequence comes from Burkholderiales bacterium, assembly GCA_903643055.1. The sequence goes on from CAHJWV010000771.1 coordinate 3,485, forward strand.
GCTCGTCACACCGGCCATGTTGATGTCACAGCCCAAGGGACAAGCGTTCGCGCTGCTTGAAGGAGGGCGCCTGGTGCACGTACGGATACCGCTCGCTCTGCCTGAAAAGGATCTGGCGGTGCCGAGCAAGTGGACCGAGATGCTGCAGCACATGCGCCGACAGGCGGCAGAGCTTTCTTCGCATGAAGACGCGATGGAAGAATTGACGATGGAGGGCACCGGAATTGGCTTCTAAGGGCACCTCGATGACGGATGGGCAGGCGTTCACAGCGCTGATTTGACCACTCAGGACTGCCGCTTGGGCGTTGTTGCTGGTCGCAATCTTCTGTATCTACGCATCGCTGTACTTGCCGGGGTAGCCCTATGGCGCGAGCATGACCCTGTGTGGGCCATGCAGGAGCTTGCGCAGCAGGAGATCCGGAACTCTGCACAACTCAGCACGCCAGTGCTGGACCCCACCAGCTTAGCTATCCAGTTCGGCGATGCAGTGCATGGTGGCGTGATCGGACTGTTGACCAAGGCGATGCGCACCTTGCTCAATCTGCCCTCTCATCTGCCGGGACGCAAGGTAAGCCCGGGAGATGATCCCGATCCGGGCAAAACCTTCTTTGATCGTTGGTGGGCGTCCAATGGCGACATTGTTGAAACCTGTTTGTGGGCCAACTATGTGCTCGCGATTCGCACCCTGGCCATCTTGTCCGGCGCGATCCCGATGCTTGCCTTGGCTTATGTTGTGGGCCTTACCGATGGGGCCTCGGCACGCGCGATCAGGCGCGCAGATGCGGAGCGCGAATCGGCGAGCCTGTACCACCGGTTCAAGATCGCGCAGTTGGAGATCATCGCGATCACGCTGATGGTCTATCTCGTCTGGCCGAATGCGCGCCTCCGCGTTGAGTGGGTCATCGTCGGCACGGTGCTGCTGTGCGCGGCTTGTGCGCGTATGCAGGTGGCCTACTACAAGAAGTACGCCTGATATCCAAAATCATGCGCCCTACCTATTGGAGG
>CAHJWV010000772.1 GCA_903643055.1 Burkholderiales bacterium
GCCAGCCCGGTGGGCATCCAGAGCACCACCCAAGGCTCGACCCATGTCGCAAGCCAGGCCCACACCGCCTTGACCAGCGGCCAGCACACCAGCATCAGCGCCGGCAAGAGCCTGCTGGTCAGCGTCAAAGAAGCGGTGCGGCTGTTTGCGTACAAAGCCGGCATGCGGCTGGTGGCCGCCGGCGGCGACATCGACATCACTGCGCTCAAAGACAGCGTGAACACCCTGGCCAAGCTCAACATCACCCACACGGCCAATCGCATCACGATCACGGCCAAAGAAGAGGTTGTGATCAACGGCGGCACGAGCTTCAGCAAGTGGAGCGCCTCGGGGATCGAGCATGGCACCAGCGGGACCTGGCGCCAGCAGGCGGGCGGCCATCAGCTCAGCGGGCCGGCCAATGCGCCGGGGCCGAAATTGGACCCGATCGAAGTCGCGCTCAAAGAGCGGCCGCCCGAAGGGCAGATCAGGTTCTCGGTCCAGCACGTGCCGGGCCCAGCGCCCGCTTTATTTGCCGGCCAGCCGTACACACTGCTCAAGAACGGCGCCCCGGTCAAAAAGGGCGTGTTCGATGCCTATGGCCGCTTGGCCATCGACAAAGCGGAAGAGGGCGATCATTACCAGTTCAAGCTCACCAACGGCACGGTGCACGAGGTGCCTGTCGTGCCCGAGCAGCTGCAGGACAATCCCGAGCACCCCGAGTTCGACGAGCATCAACTCTCCAACCAAGGCTACCGCGCAGACGGCCTGACAGCTGAGCAAAGGCTGGCCCAGCAAGCCCGCGGCAGCGAGGCGGCCGACTTGCCCTCCTGATCGGGCAAGACCTCTGCCGCTCGTCCCCCGGAACACAAAGATTGGCGCCCATGACCGACCTGACCCAGCTTCTTGCCGAAATCCAAAAGACCGAGAAAAGCCACGTCGATTTGTACAAGCGTCGCGTGTGCGGAACGCTGCAGTGGTTCTTGGAGCACGAGGCCAAGACCCACCCGATCCACAACAACAACGACCTGCAGTTCTTCATGTGCGGGCAGGAAGGGTTTGCGGCGATCGAACGCGACATCCGTGCCGCCACCCGCAGCATCGACCTCGTGCTGTGGGGCTTCGACCCTGGCATGGAGCTGGTGCGAAAGGGCAGCACGTGGCCGCGGGGCACGACCTATGGCGATCTGCTGATCGCCAAAGCGCGTGAGGGTGTGAAGGTGCGCCTGCTGCTCTGGTACGACGGAGATATTCCGTACTCTGAGAAGCTGTTCTTCTACCCTCTGATCGGCGGGCACCTCATTACCGCGTCCGGCGGCTATGTGCCGGGGGTCAACCCGATCGCCACCATCACCGGCAACGTACCCGACATCGGCGCCATGAGTGGCATCCCGTGGCCGGCGTCCAAGAAGGGCCTCATCACGCCCCTGCCTGCGTCGAACGGCCGCTCCGACGGCACGACCCTCATTGAGCGATCGAACTACTGCGGTGAATGGTGGACGCAAGCCCTGCGCGGCTCGTTCACCAACCTGGAGATCCGCTTGCGCAAGATGCACCCGAAGGCGGTGATGAGCAACACGCAGAAGTATCTGCCCGACGCGGCCAAGTCGTTCAGCGAGAGCCGGGGCATGCGGCGCGTGGGCACCCATCACCAAAAGCCGGTGCTGATCGACTACGGCTTGCCCGGCAAAGACGGCAAGAAGCACAATACCTGCGCCTACGTGATGGGCCTGAACAGCGTCACCGACTATTGGGACACCGAGCGCCATCTGTACAACGACAAGCAGCGCGAACTGAGCCCGGCTTCGGGCACGGTCTCCGAGAGTTCGATGTGGTACCTCAAGCCCTATCGCGACTATGCGATCCGGGTGGAAGGCGAAGCGCTCTACAACATCAACGAGAACTTCGTTCAAGGCTGGGACAGCGCCGATGGCTATGGCGCGGTCAATGGGGCCAAAGGCCCAAGCCTGGCGGCCGAGCGGCAATCCATCCAAGCCAAAGACCTGCCGCGCCCCCCTGGTGCGGCCTGCCGGGCGCAGATCATCCGCACCTTTCCTGACAAGAACGAGGCGACGATCCTGAAGGCCTACACCCTGGCCAGCTCCAACGCGGTGAACTACATCTATGTGGAGAACCAGTACTTCCAGCTCACCGAGTGGTCACGGCTGCTGAAGAAGATCCGCCAGCAGTACCGCACGGGGATGCGTGACGCCGGGGCGACGGTCACCGACATCGCGCCGCTGCATGTCTTCGTGGTCATCCCCCAGCCCGAGCGCGACCAGATGGTGCCCAGCACCTATGACACGCTGAACCAACTGGGGCAAACGCAGAACATGCGCGCTTACGACAAGGCGGTGCGAGAGCCCACCTCGGCGCCGAAACTCGGAATGTTGCAACGCGCCGAACTGACCTTGGTTCAAGGCGTGGCAGCGGTCATGCATCCGACGGCAGCGCTCAAGGGGGCCCTCCACAAAAGCGCGAACGACCTCAAGCAAGCCATTGCCAAAGAGTCGGCCGATGCCGCGCCCGCCAACCCGGTGGGCGAACTCAATGACCTGGGCATCAAAGCCTTGGCGGCCATGTTGATGACGTATGACGCGGACGACCAGGCCAAGAACATTCGCATCAAAGACCGCGACAACAACGCGCAGCGGGCGCAAGCCAAGCAAGAAGAGGAAGTCAACAGCGACCCCAAAACCAAAGCTCACCAAGGCAAAGCCAATGACGTTGATCTGAAGCGGCTTGACGAATGCACGATTCAGCCCGGGCGCTACCGCGAGATCTACATCCACAGCAAGCTGATGTTCGTGGACGACGTCTTCACCACGCTGGGCAGCGCCAACCTCAACGCGCGCAGCATGGTCGGTGACAGCGAGTTCAACATCTGCACCGAGCAGTACAGCTTCACCCAGGCGGCACGCAAAAGGGTGTGGGGCAATCTGGCGGGGAGTGACTTGGATGGGCAATCCTGTACACCGGGGCAGAAGGGGGAGACAGCGCTGACGCATGAAGCTTGGAAAACACGGATGAAAAACAACAAATGGAACAGAGACAAAAATCTTCCTCCTGAAAACAATAGCTTCATCCACCCCTTTGAAGACTCGCGCGGGGTGCCTCTTGCGAGATTGGCCTGATCCCATGACTGATGTCGTCGCCAGGATTGCTGCCCGCACTATGGGCTTTACAACCTTATTTGCTTTTCTGTTTTTGCTATCTGGATGCTCGATGAAAGACGAAGCCAAAGAACCTACGATGCCGCGCTTTACCCAGCTCGAAGCATTTCATCCGCACCGGGAGAGCTTCGAATGCAAATATGAGGCTGCGGTGAATCCGCCAATCACGCCCGAGGCCGAGACCGTCTTCCAGCAAGCTCAAGCATTGACCGGCTACGACATCTGGCCGGAAAAGCGGGATTACGCCAAGAGTGCGGCTTTGTACGAGCAGGCGATGAAGCTCGGGCACTGGAAGGCGCAATTCAACCTTGCGGGCTTGTACCTTCAAGGCCGAGGCGTGCCGCAAGACGTAGAGAAGGCGATCCAACTCACCGAAGACCTGATGCGCAAAGGCGTGCCCGCAGCTTGGGACAACATGGGCGCGTATTACATGGGAGGGCTTGGCGGACTGAAACAAGATGCCACCGTTGCCTATGCGTTTTGGCAGAAGGCGGCGGACATGGGGAGCAAGAGTGCTCAGGCTTACCTTGGCAAGAAGCTCATGGCCATAGATGACCGCCCTCCAGAGGTATGGGGAAATTGGCCCATCGGCATGAAGATGCTCGAATGTGCATTCGCTCAAGATTCGTCAGAGGCGGCTTTTGAACTTGGAGGTTGGTTAAACGGCAACAATAAATCCCTTGGTGAAGATTACGCACGCTCCCTAAGATCCTTTCACGAAGGGGTCAAGCGGGGAAGTGAGGACAGTGCGGGACACCTCAGTTCATCATTCCGACAAGGCGTCCCGCTTGTTGGGTCGAAGGCAGACATTTGGAGAGCAGACCGCTATCACGCGCTCGCAGGAGCGCTTTACACCAATCCTGATCTGCGCTTCCCCAATCTCGATAAGGTGCTGCCATTGCCGCCCGCGCGCCTGCCCATGTGGGACGGCAAGGATGAGTCGTTGATTAACGCTGCGAAAGGCGTCGTGCCAACGCCGCCTCCAGTACCTGCGTCCGCCTCTAACCCCGCCCCACAACGCTCCGGCCGCGCGTATATCCCCGACGGACAAGCGCTGCCGGAGCGGCCGCAAGTCGACGTGCTGGCGCAGTTTGAAAGTACCCGCGCACCCGAGACCGGATACTGGATCGCACGCTTGATGCACGTCGCCACGGAGGGCCATCAGATTTGGAACGCCACCCAGTTGCCGATGCGTTATGTAGCCGGTGAACTTTTTGATCGGAGTCGCCCAGGTCTTCGACCCGAAGATGGTCGCATCCAATTCCACTACCTCGGCCAGCTCGTGGCCATGGCTCCCACGCAAGAAATAGCAGATGAGCACCCGTTGGTTGCCCGAGGCATTGCGCGTTACGGCGAATTGCCTGACCCGATTCAGCAATGCAAAGGCAACTCAGCTTGTCCAGAGACCGGTATCTGGAGGGCCCGCGTGCCCGAAGACCATCCATTGTCCGCAGTCTTCAACCAATGGCATCGCCAGGCTTATGTGGAACGTGGCAAGGCCTTCCCCAACCCGAAGGCGCAGCATTTAGAGATTGATGCTCGCGCCGTGACTTGGCGGTATCTGGCTCAAGCTAACGAAGTGCGAGAGGGTGACCTGACCTATATCAGCGTCGACCTCCCCTCGGCAATCGCCACAGCTGAGCAAACAGATGATGAGGAAGATCAACCTGCATCAGGCTGAAGTCGTTTGAGACGGCGCCTAACTCCCCGCTCAGAGCTTCCCAAGGAATTGAATGCCTAAGATCATCCGCCTCGGCGACCCCACAGACCACGGCGGCAAAGTCGTTGCAAGCGGAGCTTCGCACGTCACCATCGACGGCATTCCAGTCGCGTTGAAAGGTGTCGTGGTCAAGTTTTTTCGGACAGTGCGATAAGGGAACGTTGAAGATCAAAGGGTGGCGGCGTGCTGCTGCTCG
>CAHJWV010000773.1 GCA_903643055.1 Burkholderiales bacterium
AGTATCTGGGGCCTTACCACCGAAGGGTGATTGTGCCATAGGGTATCCAACCCACCGGTTTTTGCCTCTGTGACAGGTCGCAGCAACTCTGGTTGTTGCGCAAGTGCTACAGGCTGTGACAGCAACTAGAATGGCGGATTGCGCTTGCAGGCCCGCTCGTGCCTGTCTTTATGGCTTCGCGCCCACCTCGAATGACCCAGTTCGCCAAGGAAACCCTGCCGATCAGCCTCGAAGAGGAGATGCGGCGTTCATATCTCGATTACGCGATGAGCGTCATCGTTGGCCGGGCACTGCCAGATGCCCGTGACGGTTTGAAACCGGTCCACCGCAGATCGTTGTTTTCGATGCACGAGTTGAACAACGACTGGAACCGGCCTTACAAGAAATCGGCCCGTATCGTCGGCGACGTCATCGGCAAATACCACCCGCACGGTGATCAATCGGTCTACGACACAATCGTTCGTTTGGCGCAGGATTTTTCGATGCGCCACATGCTGGTTGATGGCCAGGGGAATTTCGGTTCGGTCGACGGGGATAACGCCGCAGCGATGCGATATACCGAAATCCGGCTGTCCAAAATCGCGCATGAAATGCTGGCCGATCTGGACAAGGAAACCGTCGATTTCGGCCCCAATTACGACGGCAGCGAAAAAGAGCCGCTCGTCATGCCTTCGCGCCTGCCGAACTTGCTGGTCAATGGCGCAGGCGGCATCGCGGTGGGCATGGCCACCAACATTCCGCCGCACAACCTCAACGAAGTGGTCGATGCCTGCCTGCATTTGCTGCGCAACCCGCAGGCCACGATCGATGAGCTGATCGAGATCATTCCGGCGCCCGACTTTCCGACCGCCGGCATCATCTATGGCACGAGTGGCGTGCGTGAGGGTTACCGCACCGGCCGCGGCAAGGTGGTGATGCGGGCCAAGTGCCATTTCGAAGACATCGACAAGGGCGCGCGCCAGTCGATCATCGTCGATGAAATTCCTTATCAGGTGAACAAGAAGAACCTGCTCGAACGGATGGCCGAGCTGGTTCATGAGAAGAAGATCGAGGGCATCAGCCACATCCAGGACGAGTCCGACAAGTCGGGCATGCGGGTGGTGATCGAACTCAAGCGCGGCGAAGTGCCCGAGGTGGTATTGAACAACCTCTACAAGCAAACGCAGCTGCAAGACACCTTCGGCATCAACATGGTGGCGCTGATCGACGGCCAGCCGAAGTTGTGCAACCTGAAAGACCTGATCGCGGTATTCCTCGAACACCGGCGCGAAGTCATCAACCGCCGCACTGTCTTCGAATTGCGCAAGGCCCGCGAACGCGGCCATGTGCTAGAAGGCTTGGCCGTGGCGCTGGCCAACATCGACGAGTTCATCGAGACCATCAAGACCTCACCGACGCCGCCGGTCGCGAAGGCCGCGCTGATGAGCAAGTCGTGGGATTCATCGATGGTGCGCGAGATGCTCGCCCGCGCTGAAGGCCAGACGCCGGGCGGTCGCGATGCTTATCGCCCCGACAACCTGCCGAAAGAATTCGGCCTGCAAACCGACGGGCTCTATCGCTTGTCGGACGATCAGGCCGGTGAAATCCTGCAGATGCGCTTGCAGCGTTTGACCGGGTTGGAACAAGACAAGATCGTCACTGAATACAAGGACGTGATGGCAGAGATAACCGATCTGCTGAACATCCTCGCGACGCCCGCCCGCGTGACGCACATCATTTCGGAAGAGCTGACCGCCATCAAGCTGGAGTTTGGCCAGACCAAGCTCGGCGCGCGCCGCAGCACCATCGAACATAACGCGCAGGATCTGGGCACCGAAGACCTGATCACGCCAACCGACATGGTGGTCACGCTCTCGCACACCGGCTACATCAAGAGCCAAGCGCTCAGCGAATACCGGGCACAAAAGCGCGGCGGCCGCGGCAAACAGGCCACGCAGACAAAGGAAGACGATTGGGTCGACCAGCTCTTCATCGCCAACACCCATGACTACATCCTGTGCTTCACGACACGCGGCCGTGTCTATTGGCTGAAAGTCTGGGAAGTGCCGCAAGGCTCGCGCAATTCGCGCGGCAAGCCGATCGTCAACATGTTTCCGCTGCAGCCTGGCGAGAAGGTGAATGTGGTGCTGCCACTGACCGATGGTTTCCGCAGCTTCCCGGCCGATCATTTCGTGTTCATGGCCACGGCCCAAGGCGTGGTGAAGAAGACCTCGCTCGATGACTTCAGCAACCCGCGCAAGGCCGGCATCATCGCGGTCGACCTTGATGAAGGCGACTTCCTGATCGGCGCGGCGCTGACCGACGGCAAACACGACGTGATGCTGTTCAGCGACGGCGGCAAGGCCGTTCGATTCGATGAGGACGACGTTCGCTCGATGGGCCGCAACGCCCGCGGCGTGCGCGGCATGATGCTCGACGAAGGCCAGAGCGTGATTGCGATGCTGGTGGCCGAAGATGAATCGCAAAGCGTGCTAACCGCCACCCAGAACGGATTCGGCAAGCGCACCAGCATCGTCGAATACACCCGCCATGGCCGCGGCACCAAAGGGATGATTGCGATTCAGCAAAGCGAGCGCAACGGCAAGGTCGTTGCCGCCACGCTGGTGCGTGCCGAAGACGAAATCATGTTGATCACCGACAAGGGCGTGCTGGTGCGCACCCGCGTCTCGGAGATCCGCGAACTCGGCCGCGCCACGCAAGGCGTGACGCTGATTGCGCTGGACAGCGGCACCAAGCTGATTGGCCTGCAACGCATCGTTGAGAACGACGCCAACTCCGAAGGTGGAGAAGATGCGGCCCCGGCTGCCGAGGTGCCAGGCGAATGAGTTGGCGGCTTGCCGCGGCGCTGCTGATGGGCTGCGCCGCAGCGAATGCGCAGCCAGCGCCCTCGAGCGCGGCCAAGAGGGACCTGATCCAGCGCGTGCTGGTCCTTCAACAGCCGGCGCTCGAAAGCTTGATCCGCAGCATGGCCGAACAGCCGGCCCGCCAGTTGATGGCCGATACCGCGCTGATACTGCAGTCCCGGGTCGCGCCGGAAAAGCGCGACGCCGCGGCCAAGCAGATCGAAGCCGGTGCGCGCCAATACCAAGACGACGTGTCACAGCTGGCCAAAGATCAGGCACCGAAGGTCGGCCGGACCAGCCTCGCTCCGGCGCTCGACCAAAAATTCAACGAAGAAGAGTTGCGGCAATTGCTCGCCGCACTCGAAGCACCGGCCTACAAGAAATTCCAGCACACACTGCCCGACTTGACCGTGACGTTCACGCAGAAAGCTGCGGCCGACTTGCGCCCCACGATCGAGCCGAAGCTGAAAGCCCTGGAGCAAGGCATCGTTGCCGCACTCGGTCTGCCACTATCCCCGGCGGCCAACGCGAGTTCCGGCGCAGCAAGTGCACCCGCGCCAACGAGTTCGCCAGGCCAGACGGCCAAGTCGGCGGCTTTGCCCGCGACACGGGCGCTTCAGAAATGAACTCGCATGTCTTCGAGCTAAGCGCCAAGCCGCACCGCTCGCCTGCGAGGATCGGATTGTCTGCATGAGAGAATTTGCGCTACGCATGGCTGACCTCACCTCCTCCCCCCACCCCGAATTGCTGGCCTTGCGCACGCAGATCGATGAAGTCGATCGCGAGTTGCTGAGCTTGCTCAATCGCCGCGCGCAGCTCGCGCAAGAGGTCGGTGAGGTCAAGAAAAAAGAAGGCTCTGTCGCCTTCCGCCCCGAACGCGAAGCCCAGGTCATCGATGGCCTAAAAACCACGAACCCCGGCCCGCTGCTGGGTACGAGCGTGGCGCCGATCTGGCGCGAAATCATGTCGGCCTGCCGCGCGCTCGAAACACCGACGCGGGTCGCCTTCCTCGGCCCCGCGGGCACCTTCAGCGAAGACGCTGCACTCGGCTTCTTCGGCTCGTCGATCGTCAAGCTGCCTTGTGCAAGCTTCGACGAGGTGTTCCACATGACGACCGCCGGTGCGGCTGACTTCGGCGTGGTGCCGGTCGAGAACTCGACCGAAGGCGTGGTCGCGCGCTCGCTCGATCTGTTCCTGACCACGCCGCTCTTCATCATTGGCGAAACCAGCCTGTTCGTGCAGCACAACCTGCTGCGCCGAGACAATTCGCTCGACGGCATTCAGGCCGTCTGCGCGCATCCGCAGGCGCTTGCGCAATGCCATCAATGGCTGAGCAGCCACCTGCCGCAGGCAGAGCGCAGACCGGTGTCGAGCAATGCCGAAGGTGCGCGACAGGCCAAGCTCGACAGCTCGGTGGCGGCCATCGCCAGCGTGCGTGCCGGCAGCGAATTCGGGCTGCATGTGCTGGCCCCGGCGATCCAGGACGAAGCCAACAACCTGACGCGGTTTGCGGTCATCACGCACCCGCAGCGCCAGCCACAGCCGAAGGCGTCGGGCCACGATTGCACCAGCCTGGTCGTTTCGGTCTCGAACCGGCCTGGTGCGGTCCATGACTTGCTCATGCCGCTGAAGATCCACGGCGTCTCGATGAGCCGTTTCGAATCCCGCCCGGCCCGCTCCGGGCAGTGGGAGTACTACTTCTACATCGACCTGCAAGGTCACCCCGATCAGCCTCACGTGGCCACCGCCCTGCGCGAACTGCGTGATGCCTGCGCATTTTTCAAGTTGCTCGGAACCTATCCGATCGACGTGCACTGAATCAGAAAGCATCCGGACGATGTTCAACCAGCTTGGCGTGATTGGCTGCGGCCTGATGGGCGGCTCGTTCGCGCTTGCATTGAAGCGGGCCGGCTTGGTCAAACGCGTGGTCGGCTACAGCAAATCGCCGTCCACCACCGAACGAGCCAAAAAGATCGGCGTGATCGATCTGGCCGCTGAATCGGCGCTGTTGGCCGTCTCCGGCTCCGACATTGTGCTGATGGCGGTGCCGGTGTCGGCCAGCGAAGCCACCTTCAAGGCGATACGCCACCTCGTGGAGCCCGGCGTGCTGTTCATGGACGTCGGCTCGACCAAGCGCGAAGTCGTTGATGCCGCGCGTCGCGTGCTGAAGGAGCGCATCGTCTCGTTCGTGCCGGCGCACCCGATTGCCGGCAAGGAAGTGGCTGGCGTTGCCAATGCCGACGCCACGCTTTATGCAGGCCGCCAAGTCATCCTGACGCCACTGCCGCAAACGGCGCCGGAGCTGGTTCAAAAGGCCACCGACGTCTGGTCGGCAATCGGTGCGCAGGTCTTGCGCATGACGCCGGAGAACCACGACGCCGCCTTTGCCGCCGTGAGCCATCTACCGCACATGCTGGCGTTTGCGTTTTTCAGCTCGGTGGCCAAGCAGCCGGCAGGGCGCGACTTCCTGTCGCTGGCCGGCCCCGGTTTTCGCGATTTCACCCGCATTGCCGCGAGCGACCCCGAGGTCTGGCGCGACATCCTGATGTCGAACCGCGAAGAGATCCTGAAGCAGTCGATGCGCTTTCGGCACACGCTGGATGCGATGGAGCACGTCATCAAGACCGGCAACATCGAGGCCCTCGAAGACCTGATCCGCAACGCCTCCGATGCGCGCGCCAATTGGCAGATGGGCGCAGCCAAATCCGGCTCGCGCTGAAATTCCCCACGCCGCCGCGAGGCAGCCCTTAGCTGCGCCCCATGTTCAACATTCCGTTTCTCGACCTTCCTCCGCTACACACCGCCAACGGCACTGTGCGGCTTCCTGGCTCCAAGAGCATCTCGAACCGCGTGCTGCTGCTCGCCGGCCTGAGCCAAGGCACGACCACGGTTCATGAACTGCTGGATTCCGATGACACCCAGGTGATGCTGGCCGCGCTGCGCAGCCTGGGCTGCGATGTGGTTGCCGCGGGCAGCGCCTGGTGCATCACCGGCCTTGGCGGGCGCTTGAAAACCCGCAGCGCGAGCCTCTTCCTCGGCAACGCTGGCACTGCGATGCGTCCGCTGACAGCGGCGCTGGCGGTGCTGGCTGCCACCCAGGACGGCGACTTCGAGCTGAAGGGCGTGCCGCGCATGCACGAACGGCCCATCGGCGATCTGGTCGATGCGCTGCGCCAGCTCGGTTGCGGCATCGATTACCTCGGCCACGACGGCTTCCCGCCCTTGCACCTGAAGCCGGGCCGGCTCGATACGCGTGCACCGATTCGCGTGCGCGGCGATGTCTCGAGCCAGTTCCTGACCGCACTGCTGCTCGCGCTGCCGTTGGTGTCGGCCGATGGCGCCGTGACCATCGAAGTCGATGGCGAGTTGATCTCCAAGCCCTATGTCGAGATCACGCTGAACCTGCTGGCCCGTTTCGGCATCGAAGTGCAGCGCGAAGGCTGGCAGCGCTTCGTGATCCCGCAAGGCAGCAGCTACCGCTCGCCGGGCGAGATCCATGTCGAAGGCGATGCCTCCTCGGCGTCTTACTTCATCGCACTCGGCGCGATCGCGGCGCACAGCGGCCGGGCGATTCGCATCGAAGGCGTCGGCAGCGACTCCATCCAGGGCGACATCCGCTTCATTGACGCGGCACGCTCGATGGGCGCCCAGGTCGTCAGCGGCCCGAGCTGGCTGGAGGTGCGCCGCGGGCAATGGCCACTGAAGGCGATCGAGCTTGATTGCAACCACATCCCCGACGCCGCGATGACGCTCGCGGTGATGGCGCTCTACACCCAGGGTACGACGCGGCTGACCAACATCGCCAGCTGGCGCGTGAAGGAAACCGACCGCATCGCCGCGATGGCCACCGAGCTGCGCAAGCTCGGCGCGCAGATCGTGGAAGGTGCGGATTTCATCGAGATCACCGCGCCGACCGAATGGAAGGCCGCGGCAATCCACACCTATGACGACCACCGCGTCGCGATGTGCTTCTCACTGGCCGCCTTCAACACGCTGGTGTCGTCGCAGGCCGGCGTGCCACTGCGCATCCTCGACCCGCGCTGCGTCGCCAAGACCTTCCCGGATTACTTCGAGGCGCTGTTCGGCGTCGTGCAGACCGAAACGCGCGATGTTCCGGTCATCACCATCGATGGCCCGACCGCCTCCGGCAAAGGAACGCTGGCCAGTGCTGTCGCTCAAGCGCTCGGTTATCACTTCCTCGACTCCGGCGCGCTTTACCGCGCCACCGCGCTGGCCGCCATGCGCGCCGGCGTCAACGAAAACGATGCCGAACGCCTGGGCACGATTGCGTCGCAGCTGAAATTGCGCTTCACCGAGCAACGCATCTGGCTCGACGGGGAAGAAGTCAGCGATGAGCTGCGCCGCGAAGACGTCGGCGCGATGGCCTCGAAGGTGTCAGCTTGGCCAAGCGTGCGTGGCGCACTGCTGGCGCTGCAGTTGTCGCACCGCCGCCTGCCGGGCCTGGTGGCCGATGGCCGCGACATGGGGACGGTGATTTTCCCCGGTGCAGACTTCAAGGTGTTCGTCGTCGCCAGCGCCGCGGTCCGCGCTCAGCGCCGCCACAAGCAATTGATTGCCAAAGGGATTGCGGCTAATATCGACAGTCTTCGGTCCGATTTGGAAGCACGCGACGCACGCGATCAAACACGCAGCGCCTCGCCTTTGAAACCAGCTGAAGATGCGATGGTGCTGGACAACTCGGCGCTCTCCGTTGACGAATGCGTCGCGGTGGTGCTGAAAGAATGGCAACGTCGGCAAGCGTTCGAAGCCGCTTGAAATCAGCCCGACTGGCGTCAACTTCTTCGAGCAAATCGAGCCCACTGCTTTCCCTCCTGTGCTGCATGGCACGCTGAAGCAGTGGTTTTCATACCCTAACCCGCAACGCAAGTTGCACCGGAAAGACCTCATGCCTCAAACCCAAACCACCGCCCCTGCTGGGATGGAATCCTTTGCCGCCCTCTTCGAGGAGTCGTTGACTCGCTCTGAGATGCGCACCGGTGAAGTCATCACAGCCGAAGTTGTTCGCGTCGAGCACAGCTTCGTGGTGGTGAACGCTGGACTGAAGTCCGAAGCGTATGTGCCCATTGAAGAATTCAAGAACGACCAGGGCGAACTGGAAGTTGAAGTCGGTGACTTCGTGTCGGTCGCGATCGATGCCGTTGAAAACGGCTACGGCGACACCATCCTCTCGCGGGACAAGGCCAAGCGCCTGGCTTCGTGGCTATCGCTCGAAACCTCGCTGGAATCCGGCGACTTCGTCAGCGGCACCGTCAACGGCAAGGTCAAGGGTGGCCTGACCGTGCTGGTCAACGGCATCCGCGCCTTCCTGCCCGGTT
>CAHJWV010000774.1 GCA_903643055.1 Burkholderiales bacterium
GGCCATCGAAAGCGGCATTGACGAGCGGCCGAGCGGTTAGAGAAGCGGGCACAGCCCGCAGATTCTGCGCGATCGCGATTTGCCCCTGCTGTGTCTGTTTTTTCTCTGCCATTTCTCGATCGCCCTGCCCGGCCACCCGCGCCCGTTTGCACCCACCCGCTGCAGGGTTGCGCCCAAGCTGCACCAGCGTCATCGACCATCCCCTCTGAAGAGGGAAGGCCAGCTCGTCGCTTCCATCGAAGCCCGCGACGAAAACACCGGCTTTTCTCAGGTGGACACACCTTTGCTGCTCTGATTTTTATGCCGCTCTCGTGCAACGTTACCGTTGAGAAAAAACACGCATCCGAACCTACACTGGCGCCCCTTTCGGCAGGTCATACCGACCTGCTGCCTTTGAACTCTTTCCAGAAATAACGAAAACATGACCCGTGCTCGTCGATCGCTCATCGGTTCGCAACTTCCAGTTCTTTTGATATCGGCCCTGATCGCATCCGCGCTTCTGACGCTGTCCGCTTGCGGAGGGGGTGACAGCGATAGCAGCGATGACGGCAATGGGAAAGCGCTCTCCAGGGGCACGATTGCCGGCCAGGTCCTGAGCAGTGACGATCTGAAGCCGGTGGCCAACGCCCAGGTCAGTTTGCGCGGTGCCGGATCGGCCATTGCCGCCACCACCCGTACCGGTGCCGACGGCCGATTCCAGTTCGACGCATTGCCGGCACAAGACTCACAGGTGGTGTACATCAGCGCAGAAGGCTATGTCGACGGCCTCGTCACTGAATCAACCTTGACGAACCAGCGCCACCACGTGTCGGCGCGGCTTGTTCATTCGGCGGCTCCGGTGAACGTGGATTTCACGGATGCCGTCATCGCGAATGCGCCGAATTCAACAGCCAGCATCGAGCTCGCCGCGGGCACCGTAGCCCCGATCACGACAAGCGCCGCGGTCTCCGGCACGGCCCAGATCGGGTTGACCGCGATCGATACCGCAGCCGATGCGCAAAGCCTGCCAGGCACTTATCTGGACGACCACGGCCAACCCTTTGAGAGCTTCGGTGGCATTGACATCCAGGCCTCCAATGCAGCCGGCAGACTGGATCTGATTCGAGATCAACCCGCAACGGTGCACATCCCGGTCGCCACGCGCTGGCCCAGCCCCCGAGCCGCCTGAACCTGTATGCGCTTGATGGCGCGACGGGTCGCTGGGTGCAACATGGGCAGGCTTATCTGCATGGCGGCCCCTCAGGCTATTACGAGGCCGAGGTGATGCAATTCGGGCCATGGAGCGTTGGGCAAGAACTCGACACACTTCAAGTGCATGGCTGTGTCATCGACATGACCGGCAAGCCCTTGGCCGAGTCTTACGTCGAGAGCATCGGCGTCGATTACAACGGCAGCAGCCGTGTCGCCCTGGACGCGCGCGGCCAGTTCAACATCAGCGTCGGTCGCCTGCGCGATGCGCAACTCATCGCCGGCAATGGCAGCGACAGTTCGGCCCCGATGCTGATCGATGCATCGCGCAATGACGTGACCTTGCCGACCTGCCTGGTCATCGGCAGCCAGGCTCAAACCCCGACCATCGGCAGGCAGCCCGTGACCCAGGTTGCAGACGAAGGCGAAGCGGCCTGCTTTCAAAGCTGGGCCACGGGCTCGGCGCCGTTGAGCTACCAGTGGCGCCGCGACGGCGTGGCCATTGCTGGCGCCACGCATTCGCACTACTGCACCACGGCCACAGGCAGCAGCAGCCTCTTTTCGATCGAAGTCAGCAACGCGGCGGGCAGCGTGATCAGCCAGACGGCCACGCTGGATGTGAAGCCACCGTCAGCTCCGGTGTTTGACCAGTTGCCCGAGTCGCAAAGCGTGCCACCGGGCTCCCCGGTCGGCTTCATCGCTGTCGTCAGCGGCAGCCACTCGCTCGCCTATCAATGGCTGCGTGATGGCGTAGAGATTGATGGCGCCACTTCGGCGTACTACACCCTCCTTCAACCGACGTCTGCCGACAATGGCGCTCGTTTCAGCGTGCGTGTGACCAACCCGTTCGGCACCGTGGTCAGCACCGAGGCCACGCTGACAGTCGATATGCTTCTTGGGCAAGGCGAGCTGTTCACGCTGCTGCACCTGACCGACCATTTCTATCAAGCCATGCAGCTGCCGTTCCAGGCCACAGATGATGATTTCGTATTCGTCGCGTCTACAGCGGTGTGCCAAAGCGGCTCGAGCAGCGTGACGATGAATGGACTGCCTCCCCAGCCGGGAAAGCCTGCAAATCAGTACGGTACGCTCGCGGCCGTCGCATCGAACTGCCTGTCAGGCGGGACCATCTACAGCGGAAAAAGCTCGGTGGACTTCGACTTCAGAGCGATCCATTCGACCGGCGCGATTCAAAAGTCCAACATCACCGATCTGCGGCAGCAAATCCTGACACACACCGATGGCATGGGGAGCGACATCACGGCCAACGGGCAGGTGAGCCTGCTCATCAAGGACAACCTGGACGAAGACACCGAGATCACCATCACTCCGACGCCTGGCGCCACCTTGAAGAACAACCAAAACGGCGCGACCGTGACCTTCCTGGGCGGCAGCATGACCTCTGTCTCGCATGAAACATTGGATGGCACGTCTGCAGGGGAATATCGCTACGACGACTTGCACTTCCAGGTCAATGGTGTCGACTATCTGGCCAGCGGCTACAACAAAACTCAATCAGAGCGCGATGGCAGAGTTTTCGCGGGTTCGGGAGAAATTGTCTTGAGTTCGAATGGCAAACGCGTCGGCCGTGTCTATGTCAATGAGCAAGGCGAGCTGACGATCGAAGTGCTGGAGGTGGTGCAGATTTTCGAAGGGCAGTCACCACGGCGCCAGTTGCCGATGCGAGCCTTCCATCGCAAGCAGCGTTGATGGCTTGAGCTTGATTGACGCGCGGTGAAGTCGCATGACGCACGCCATGTCACAGTGGCGTTAGCTGATCGCCGCCGCAAGGCCCCACGCCTTAAAGTTCAGGCCTGCGGAACCGGCAGGCACTCCATGATTTCGACCGCTTCGCCCGGGAAGATGGAGAAATGCGGATGACTTTCGAAGAGCTTGGCTGCGGCCTCATGTGATTCCGCCGACACCACGACATAGCCGCAGATGTCGTTTTGTGTGTCGGCGATGCCGCTGACCGACACGCGCAGGGTCTTGCCGATCGGGCCGCCGGCAAACACCAACTGATTTGCATGCGACCCCATCCAGGCATGCCAGGCCGCAATGCCTGCTTGTGTACGCTGATGGCGAACGGATTCGCTCAAGGCGTTCCATCCTGATTTTTCCGCCGCCTCGGCATTGCCGGTGAAGACGGCGAGAAAGTGCTTCGCCTGCCGATGCGGAGCCTGCGATGCAGGGCTGGCATTGGCGGCCGCCTTCATGTCGGCTTGCACTTCGACTTGCCAACGGTCGAGGTTTTGCTCATTGGCGGGCACCACGATATGTTCGATCGATGCCGCGACATCCGGGCTGTCAAAGGCTTGCTCCCAGGTGACCCGCGTTCCGCCAGCATCGGCCTCGATCGACACCGTGAGCTGAAAGTGCGGTGCAGACACATGTTCGACAACCACCTTTCGGTCGGCCTCGATCAACATAAAGGTGGATTCGTTCAGGTAGCTCGAGCCGTCCGGGCCATGCATCGTGAAACGCCAGAGGCCACCCGGTTTGAACTCGAACGCATGAAAGGAGTTGGTGAACCCGTTCGGCCCCCACCACTTTGCCAGGCGCTCTGGCGCCGCAAAGGCGGCAAAGACGGCTGCGGGGCTGGCGGCAAACACTCTGGAGGTCTTGAAGGTCGTCACGGTAGTTCTCCATTCATGAGATCGAACGCCACTTATTTTGCAGCGAATGCCATCGGTCATTGCTGGATGTGATGCCTGGCTGCAATGTCTGCCCTTCGAAACGCAACGCCATTCCCCTTCTGCGAACCCGTCTACCGGCGCTCTGCCAGCCGGTCATCCGCACTTAAACTGCGGCGCATGTTGTTCTGGTTGCGCCCGTTGCTGATCTGCCTGTTGGCCATGGCCTTGCCTTTGCAAGGCACGGCCGCAGCAGCCATGCTGAATTGCGGTTCGAGCCATCACCACGTCGCAGTTGGGGTGGTCGATCCGGCTGGCGCGATGCCGGCGGCGCCGAAGCATCACCTGCCTTCGGGTTACGTCGGGCACATTCATGCGCAAGCTACTTCGCCAGCCGGTGAGCCCGCAACACAAGCCCATGCCAGCACCCACGCAGATCATGCGAGCGCGCCAGCGAAAGGCCTGGATGCCCCCGGGCATCTCGGCAAATCCAAATGCAGCGCTTGCGCGGCTTGCTGCACGGGCTTGAGATCGGAAGAGCGTCGTGTAGGGAAAGAGTGTAGATCTCGGTGGTC